>JAYUCR010000437.1:0-3163 GCA_043740165.1 Acidobacteriota bacterium
GGCGAATTCGCCTTCCTGTTGGCGGGGGCGGAGGCCGAGGAGTCCGGCGAGCGCGATCCGGCGGCCGATCCCGGCGGCGACACCGACGCCACCGCCGCCATGACGGCCGCATTGGCGGATGCCGCCGCCGAGGTGCGCCGCCTGATCTCCGCCGGGATCGAACGGGGCGCGGCGCTGCGGCAGGTGGCGCGCCGCCGACGCCTCAACCGCAAGGAGATCTACCGGCAGCTGGTCCGCGACCGCGCCATGACCACGACCGGTCCGCAGCGCGACGCGGAAAAGAAAGAGGAAGAGGAGGAGTGAACGATCAGGCGGGCGGTGCGGTCGCGGACGGCGCGGGTCCTTCGGGCGCCGGCGGCAGAGGTTCGTCCTCGGGTGCGAGCGGCGCTTCGCCGCCGGCGGCCTCGTACTCGTACCGCAGGCAGCACTTCAACCGGCCGCACATCCCCGACAGCTTCGACGGGTTGAGGCTCAGCTTCTGCTCCTTGGCCATCTTGATCGAGATCGGAGCGAATCCTTTCAGAAAGGTCGAGCAGCAGAGCGCCTTGCCGCACGGGCCGTACCCGCCGTCGATGGCCGCCTCGTCGCGCACGCCGATCTGGCGCATCTCGATTCGGACGTGCAGGTGCTGCGCGAGATCCCGCACCAGGTCTCGGAAGTCGACCCGTCCCTCGGCGGTGAACTGGAACGTCAGCTTGTGCGATTCGATCGTCTCCTCGACGCTCACGAGCCGCATCGGCAGATTGCGCTCGCGGATGCGCTCGCGGCACCAGGCGAAGGCCGTTTCCTCCAGCGCGCGCGATGCGTCGTGAATCGCGACGTCTTCCGACGAGGCCTGCCGCACGACGCTCTTCATGCAGCTGATGGCGCAGCTGCGCCGGGCCCGGGTCGTGGCCTGCACCACCTCTCCCAGCTCCTGGCCTCGTTCCCCCTCCACGAGAACCGTCTCGCCCACCTCGAGGTCGAGATCCTGCGCGTTGATCTGTGTCATCCGCACCTGCCCTCGCAGGCGCACGCCGACCACGGCGACGGGGTGGCCGCTCGGAGGGCGCGGGCCCGACCGGCCGCAGCTGCAGCCGCCGGCGACCGGAGTGGATGGCTCGGACGATGCGGTTGGTTCGGCGGTCTGATCCACGATCGAAGACCTCGGTTGTCCTGCCGGCTCCGCGCGGATCGCGCGGCGCGCTTATGCTAAGGTACTCGCCCGAACGCGTCAAGAAATCAATTCCCGGGAACCGCACATCCGATGGCTCCGAAGGACAAGACACCCGGTGAAAAGGTCCTGGCCACCAATCGGAAGGCGTTTCACGAGTACTTCATCGACGAGCGTTACGAAGCGGGTCTTGCCCTTCTCGGCACCGAGGTGAAATCGCTGCGCGACGGCAAGGCGGTCCTGCAGGACGCCTTCGCCCGGCCCGAGCGCGGCGAGATCTACCTGTTCAACTGCCACATCCCGCCCTATTCCCACGGCGGCTATGCCAATCACGATCCGCTGCGGCCCCGGAAGCTCCTCCTGCACCGGCGGGAGATCCTGAAGCTCCGGCAGGCGATTGCCGCCGGAGGGCAGACGCTCATTCCCCTCCGCCTTTATCTCAGGAAAGGACGGGTGAAGCTGGAGATAGCCCTGGCGCGGGGCAAGAAGCTCTGGGACAAGCGCGAGACGATCAAGAAAAAGGACCAGGTACGCGCGGCGCGCCGCGGCGAGGATGCCTGAGAGGGCACCGCGGCGCCACTACCGGATCAGGCCCTGCTCCGGACTGCTGGCGGAGGCGTGGAGCTTCTTCGCGATCCGGCCTGACTCGTACGCCAGGCGGCCGGATTCGACCGCGAGTCGCATGGCGCGCGCCATCCGCGCCGGATCGGCGGCGCCGGCGATGCCGGTGTTCATGAGCACTCCATCCGCCCCCAGCTCCATGACGACCGCGGCATCGGAGGCGGTGCCGACGCCGGCGTCGACGATGACCGGAAGATCGCGGATCTCCTCCATCAGGATGCGCAGCGCGATCGGGTTCTGAACCCCCAGCCCCGATCCGATCGGCGCCGCCAGCGGCATGACCGCCGCGGCCCCGGCGTCGCGCAGGCGCTTCGCCACCACCAGGTCGTCATTCGTATAAGGGAGGACGATGAACCCTTCCTTGACCAGGACGCGGGTCGCCTGCAGGAGGCCCTCATTGTCCGGATAGAGGGTGCGCTCGTCGCCGATCACCTCGAGCTTGATGAAATCGGAGAGCCCCGCCTCGCGCGCCAGGCGCGCGGTGCGGATCGCCTCCTCCGCGGTGTAACAGCCGGCCGTGTTCGGAAGGATGGCGACCTTGGCATGGGCGAGGACATCGAGGATGGAGTCCCCGCTGGCGTGCGTCAGGTCCACCCGGCGCACCGCCACCGTCACCATGGCGGCGCCGGACGCCTCGATCGATTCGCGCATCACCTGCAGGCTGGGATACTTGCCCGTGCCCACGATGAGTCGCGAGGTGAAGGTCGTGCCGGCGATGGTCAAGGTCGCGGTCTTCACGCTTTCTACCCTCCTCCCACGAACTGCACCACCTCCACGGCATCCCCTTCTGCCAAAACGACCCGGTGGTACTCGGTCCGCGGCAGGACCCGCCCGTTGAGCTCGACGGCGACCCGAACCGGCTGCCATCCGCTCGATTCGAGAAGCGCCACCACCGTCGCCCCGTCGGGCAGGGTGACGACAGCACCGTTGAGGCGAACGATCATGCCGACGCCCCCGGATTCGCCGCCTGCGCACCCGGGGATCCCGCCCGGGAGACCACCTGCTTGAACTCCGCCGAGTCCTTCCCCGACGTCGCCTGTACGATCAGCGCGCCGGCGCCGCGCCCGAGCGACGGGACCGCCACCGCCAGCGCAACCCGGCCGGACGACTCGGTGCGCCCTTGCGCCAGGACGCGCGGCGTGCCGCTGGTGCTGATCAGGCGGACGCGCACATCGGCCGCGTCCACGCCGTCGCCGCTCCGCCCGCGGGTCACCAGGATCTCGAGGGTCACCGCCGTCCCCTCGACCAGCGCCAGCCCGCCGATGAGCGACACCACCAGGGGATCCGGCCCGATCTCCGATCGCAGGAAATCGAGCACCACCTCGTCGAAGCTGCGCCCGGAGATGATCCCTTCGCCGAACGGCCGCACCTGCTTGACGTCGAACGTCC
>JAYUCR010000438.1:0-3162 GCA_043740165.1 Acidobacteriota bacterium
TGCTGGCGCGCGCCGGCGTGGACATCCCGCGCACCGTCATGGCGCGGCACCCTTCCCAGGTGCACCGGGCGCTGGAAATCGTCGGAGGCCCCCCCGCCATCCTGAAGCTCCTCCGGGGCACGCAGGGGATCGGCGTGGTGCTTGCCGAAACGGAGCAGGTGGCCCAGCAGGTGATGGAGACGCTCTGGAGCCTGGGGGTCACGGTTCTCATTCAGGAATTCATCGAGGAATCGGAAGGGCGCGACGTGCGGGTGATCGTGGTGGGCCGGCGCGCCGTGGCCGCCATGCGCCGGCAGGCGAGGGTGGGGGAGTTTCGATCCAACGTCCATCGGGGCGCCAAGGGGGTCACGGTCGACCTCTCCCCCCAGTACGTGCAGGCGGCCCTGCAGGCGACGCGCGCCATGCGCCTGCAGCTCGCGGGGGTCGACCTGCTTGAATCCAAGGGCGGGCCCAAGGTCCTCGAGATCAACTCCTCGCCAGGGTTCGAGGGGATTGAAAACACCACCGGCATCGACGTCGCCGGCGCCGTCATCGAGTATGCGGTCGGCTTCGCCCGGCGCGCCGCGCGCCGCCGCAAGGCGGCGGTCTAGATGAACCGGATCGAGGTCCTTCCCGCCGAAGTCGCCAACCAGATCGCCGCCGGCGAAGTGGTGGAGCGGCCTGCCTCGGTGGTCAAGGAGCTGGTCGAAAACGCTCTCGACGCCGGCGCCTCGCGCATCGAGGTGCGCACGGTCGCCGGCGGCACCGACCTCGTCGAGGTGAACGACAATGGCTCGGGGATGGGCTGTCAAGACGCCCTCCTGGCGAGTGAGCGGCACGCCACCAGCAAAGTGCGGCGGCTCGCCGACCTGGCCGCGATCCGCAGCTTTGGGTTCCGGGGCGAAGCGCTCCCGTCGATCGCCTCGGTCTCGCGGTTCGAGCTCGTCACCTCCGAGGGAGGTGCCGCGGATGGCGTGCGGGTGCGCATCGAAGGAGGCCGGTCGCTCGGAGTCGAGCCGGCGGCGCACCCGCGCGGCACCACGGTGCGCGTCGGGTCGTTGTTCTTCAACGCCCCCGGGCGGCGCAAGTTCCTGCGCAGCGCCGCGACGGAAATGACGCATGTCGTCGATCTACTGGCTCGTATCGCCGCGGCGCACCCGGCCATCGCGTTCCGCCTGGTGGCCGGCGACCGCGAGCAGTTTCTCTGGCCGGCGGCGGACGACGTGGCGGCGCGGGTGTCCCAGATCCTCGGTGAGAGCGCGTCGGCGGCCCTGCTGCCGGTGGAGCACCGGGAGGCCGGCATGCATGTCACGGGACTCGTCTCGGCGCCGCAACACCACCGGGCCTCGACCCGCGACGAGCTGCTCTTCGTCAACGGCCGTCCGGTCCGCGATCGGCGCCTGCTGCACGCGGTGCACCAGGCCTACGCCACCCTGCTGCCGCGCGGCCGGTTCCCCATGGTCTTCCTGTTCCTCGAGATCCCGGCCGACGCGGTGGATGTGAACGTGCATCCGGCCAAGACCGAGGTGCGATTCGAGCGGCCGGGAGCGGTCCACGATCTGGTCCTGCGCGGCGTCCGCCGCGCTCACGAGGCCGCCCGGCCCTACCAGCAGATGGCTGCCGTGACGCCTGGCGGGGAGGAAGACCGGGAGGGCCCGATCTCTCCCGGGCTGGGAGGAGCTCCGACCGCTCGGCTCGCCGAGCCCGATGCGATGCCCTATCGCTCGCCGGGGCAGCTTCCCCTCAGCGCGGGCCCCGGCCCCCTCCAGCCACTGGCCCAGTTTCGCGATACCTATATCGTGGCGTCGTCGGCCGAGGGGATGGTGATCGTCGACCAGCATGCGGCCCACGAGCGGGTCCTCTACGAGCGCCACCTGGCCGATGCCGCCGAAGCTCGGGTCGAGCGCCAGCGGCTGCTCTTTCCCAGCGTGCTGGAGCTGACCCCCGCGCAGAGGGCGGCCCTTGCCGTCGCGGAGTTGAGCCTCGCGGCGCTCGGGTTCGTCGTCGCGCCCTTCGGCCCCGCGGCAATGCGGATCGAGGAGGTCCCCGCCGCCGTTCCCGCCGGTGTCGCGGTCCCCCTGGTGCTCGAAATCCTCGACGAAACGACCGATCGGGAACGTCCGCAGAGCATGGACGCGCTGCGCCATCGCATCGCCGCCAGCACCGCCTGCCACGCCGCGGTGCGCGCCAACCAGCCCCTCACCCTCGAGCCGATGCGCCGCATCGTGTCCGACCTGATGCAGACCAAAAGCCCGATGACCTGCCCTCACGGGCGGCCCACGCTGCTGAAGCTGCCGATGGAGCGGCTGGAGCGCGAATTCCGCCGCCGCTGACCGGCCGCTGACGCCCGCCAAGCCGCCGCCGGCCGGGGGCCGCGGCGATTCCAGGCGCCAATCCCATTGCAGGAGCCCCGGGTGCACCGTATAATCCGGTCACGAACGGGGGTTGGAGGCGGGATGAACCGGAATCTGGCACGGATGATGGCAATCCTGGCGGCGGGAACGCTGGCGACGCCGGCGGGCGCCGAGGTAGCGCTCCTGCGCGATGGTCGTTCGGTCGGCGTGGCCGGCTATCGCATCAGCGGCGACTCCATCGTTTTGGACCTCGACGGCGGGGGGGAGTTGACGCTTCCGGCGCACGACGTGCTGGAGATCCATCGCCAGCCGGACGCTGCCGCGCTGAGCGCGCCCATGCCCCCTACCACGGAAGACGCGCGGCAAGCGGGAGACGCTCCGGCGAATTCCCGCAACGAGAGCGTCGTGCTCCCGGTGGGCGGGATCTTCGATCGCGGCGTGCTCCGGGACATGGCGTCGCGCATCGCGCGTCGGTACGGAGTCGATGAGGGGTTGGTGCATGCCGTCATCCAGACCGAATCGCGCTACAACGCGTTCGCCGTCTCTCCCCGCGGTGCCATGGGTCTGATGCAGCTGATGCCGAAAACCGCAGCGCGCTTCGAGGTGGAAAACGCCTTCGATCCCGTCGAAAATGTCGATGCCGGAGTGCGCTATCTCAAGGAGTTGCTCACGCGGTACAGCGGCCAGCGGCGACTGGCCCTCGCCGCCTACAACGCCGGCGAAGACGCGGTCGAGCGCTACAGCGGCATTCCACCCTACCGCGAGACCATCGACTACGTGCGCCGCGTCCTGGTGATCACCGGCGGCTGATCGCCGGCCCCTGCGACCG
>JAYUCR010000439.1:0-7672 GCA_043740165.1 Acidobacteriota bacterium
TCGCGCCCCGGCCGGCGCGGCTATGACCTGCCGGACGTCGACCTCCCCGGGGTGAAGGATCTCGATCTCGACGCGCGCTACGTGCGAGACGACATCGACGGCTTCCCCGAGCTCTCCGAGGTCGACGTGGTGCGGCACTACACCCGCCTGTCGCGCCTCAACTACGCCATCGACATGGGGCTCTATCCCCTCGGGTCGTGCACCATGAAGTACAACCCGAAGATCAACGAGAAGGTGGCCCGGCTGGCCGGATTCGCCGACGCGCACCCGCTGCTCCCGGAGAGCATGGCGCAGGGCTGCCTGCGGCTGATGCACTCCCTGGAGCGCGCCCTGTGCGCCATCTGCGGCATGGACCGCTTCACGCTGCAGCCGGCCGCCGGGGCGCAGGGGGAGCAGACCGGCATCCTGATGGTGAAGGCCTACCACTGCGACCGCGGCAACCCGCGGCAGGTGGTGCTGATCCCGGACTCGGCGCACGGCACCAATCCCGCGAGCGCGCACCTCGCCGGCTACCGCGTCGAGCAGATCGCCAGCAACGATCGCGGCTGCGTCGATCTCGGCGCGCTCCGCCGGCGCGTCTCGGACGACGTGGCGGTGCTGATGCTGACCAACCCGAACACGCTCGGTGTTTTCGAGGGGGAGATCGAGGAGGTCGCGCGGGCGCTGCACGACAAGGGGGCCCTCCTCTACATGGACGGCGCTAACCTCAACGCCTTCGTCGGGCAGGCGCGTCCGGGGGACATGGGGGTCGACGTGCACCATCTCAACCTGCATAAGACCTTCTCCACCCCGCACGGCGGCGGCGGCCCCGGCTCGGGGCCGGTCGGCGTCCGCCGGGCCCTCGAGCCATATCTCCCGGTGCCGCTCCTGGAGCAAGACGGGGAGCGCATGCACCTCCAGCACGACCGCCCGAAGAGCATCGGCAAGATCCGATCCTTTCTGGGCAACTTCGGGATGCACGTGCGCGCCTATGCCTTCATCCTGGCGCACGGTCCGGAGGGGCTGAAACGGATGTCGGAGACCGCGGTGCTGAACGCCAACTACATCCGCAAGCGGCTCGAGGGGACCTACCACCTGCCATACCAGGCACCGTCGCTGCACGAGGTGGTCTTCACCGACAAGAACCTCGAGGCGACCGGGGTGAAGACGCTCGACGTCGCGAAGCGGCTGATGGACTATGGCTTCCACCCGCCGACCATCTACTTCCCGCTGATCGTCAAAGGGGCGCTGATGATCGAGCCGACCGAGACCGAGAGCCGCGAGGAGCTCGACGCCTTCATCGACGCGATGCTGAAGATCGATGCCGAGGCGCGTCGCGAACCCGAGCTCGTCCGCACGGCGCCGCACACGACACCGGTCCGGCGCATCGACGAGACCTCCGCCGCCCGCAACCCGGTGCTGCGCTGGACTCCCGGGAGCGAGCGGGTCAGCCCAGGGTCACGCCCTCCGGCAGGCGGATGATCTGCATGTTGGCGAAGCAGCGCATCTGGCAGCCGAGCGCTTCGACCTCCTTGCCGGTGCGCCGCGAGACGTAACGGAAGGCGCAGTTGCGGCAGTCGCCGTTCCAGCAGTACTTCGTGTAGACCAGGTCGAGATTCATGTGCTGCAGGACGCGCAGGAGGGTGTTGTTCTCCGGCACCTCATAGGTGCGCCCGTTGATGCTCACGGTGATCAGTTTCTCGTACGGCTCGAGAACAGCCGATTCCATGCAGATCTCCGGCGCGAATGAATACCCCTGCCGGACGTAATGTAGGGACGTCAGGGCAGGAGGCGCCAGAGCTTCAAGTGAGGATAGAGCCGTTCGAGCGGCAGCCCGATGACGTTCGTGTAACTCCCCTCGATCGCGGCGACGAAAAGGGCGCCGATGCCCTGCAGCGCATAGGCACCCGCCTTGTCCATCCCCTCGCCGGTGGCCACGTACCAGTCGAGCTCGGCCTCCGTCAGCGGCGCGAAGCGCACGCGTGACACGACGCGCTCCGAGCGCAGATCGCCCTCCGGGAGGGCCCGCACCGCCAGCCCGGTGATCACCTCGTGCTCGCGGCCCGCCAGCCGGCGCAGGAAGGCGGCCGATTCCTGCCGGTCGCGCGGCTTACCTAACACCTGTCCGTCGATCACGACGATGGTATCGGCGGCGATGATAAGGGAGGGCGGTGCGGCGGGCGTCGCCATCGCTTTGGCACGCGCCAGGCGCTCGGCCATATCGCCGGGTGCTTCGTCCGGGAGGGGGATTTCGTCCACGCCGGTGGGCGCCAGGTGGAAGGGCAGGCCGAGCATGCGCAGCAGCTCGGCGCGGCGCGGCGAGGCGGAAGCGAGGACAAGCCGGCGGGACACGGAGGATCAGGTGCGCCGGACGCAGAGGAGGAGCGCTGCCGCCGCGAGACCACCCCCGAGCACGGTGAGCCGGATCCCGGCGCCGAAGGTGAGTTGCGCGACCCGGAAATCGAGGTCGAGGGGAGCGTTGGTGCCTATCCGCACCCCGGATCCCAGGAGCTCCACGGCGCGCCAGCCGGGCAGCATCCTGACCAGGATGTCGCCGGTGGCGGTGCCGACCATCGCGGCGAGGAGCACGATCACCAGGAGGTGCCAGAAACGCAGGGAGCCCTTGGCCATCAGAACCCCACCCGCTTCATCCCCTCCTCGGTCCCGGCGATCTCGCCGTAGGTCTTCTCGTACTGCTCGATGTTCTGGGCCAGCGCGCGGCAGAGCTGCTTGGCGACCAGCGGGGTGGTCAGCAGGCGGGAGAGGATCTTCACGTCGGGCCGCCCCGGCAGGAGCCGGCCGAGGTCGAGGATGAATTCCGATCGGTTGTGGGCGATGCTGCCGAAGTTGACGTAGATCCCCTCCGCGACGGCGTCGTCCATGCGCGCTCTCAGCGGCACCTCTTTCGGTTGCGGATCCATGCGGTCCTCCTCCTGATGTGCGGCGCGCACTGTACCGGAACGGGTGATGGCCCGCAACCGCACGCCGGCGCTCCCTTTCCGCGCAGCGGCTGGTTTGACCGCCGTCGGCGAGGACCTTATAATCTGCGCCGCTCGAAACGTTCCCATTCGCAACGTGGAGTGAAGGACGGGGTGAGAGGCATGACCGACATGCGTTCGATGAAGGCCGGCGGCGTCTCCGTCCTCCTGATCGGGGCGCTCCTGGTGAGCGGAGCGCTCCTGGCGACCCCGGGCATCGCCCGGCAACCGGCGCCGCCTCCCGCGCCGCCGCAGTCACCACAGACCATCTCGGTCCAGGTTCCCGCGCCGTCCGAGCCGCCCCTTCCCGGAGGTCCGGCCCCCGATCTCGACCTGGTCTTCACGGCCCAGGTCGCCGGGTGGATCGAACCCTGCGGCTGACCGCACCACCCGCGTGGCGGACTGGCCCGGCGGGCCGGATATCGAGACGTTTTCAAGAAAACCTACCCCTCCTCCCCGGTGATGTTCGTGGACGCCGGTGATTTCAGCGGCGATCTGACGGTCCCCGGGCAGAAGCAGACCGATGCCATCGTGGACGGGATGAACCGTCTCGGCTACCAGGTGAGCGCGCTCGGGCAGCGCGAGCTGGGCGCCGGCTGGGAGGCTTTCGCGGAGAGGCGATCGCGCGCCAAGTTCCCCTTCGTGTCGGCCAATCTCGTCTTTCAGGACAGCGGCGAGCCGGTGGTCGATCCCTTCGTCGTTCAGAAGGTCGCGCTGCGCGACGGCTCCAAGGCGCGCGAAGTCCGCGTCGCTTTCACCGGGCTGACCCCGGCCAACCCCGCGTTCCTCAAGCCGGGGCCGGGCTCCCGGCGGATCGTGACCGCCGACCCGATGGCGGCCGCCAGGACCTACGTCCCGCAGATGCGCGCCAAGGCCGACGTGGTGGTGATCCTCTCCTCTCTCGACCTCGATGCGGCGCGCAACCTGGCGCGCGGCGTCAAGGAGATCGACCTCATCCTGGGCGCCTTCGGAGGGGTGCAATCGCGGAGCGACGATTTCCCCGAGGACTCGCTCATCGGGAAGACCCGGCTGCAGTATGTCGGCGACCAGGGGAAAAACCTCGGCGAGATCCGGCTGGGATTCTCGGACAAGCGGGCCCTCCTCTCCGTGCAGCGCTCGATCATCGGCCTGACCAGCGACTGGCCGGACGAGCCGCAGCTCCTCGCCCTGATGAACCAGACCAGGGACGCGGTCAACGAGTACAACAAGAGCCAGGCCACCAGCGGCAGCCCCTTCCTCGCGCCGTCCACCCCGGGCGCCGCGCCGGCCGTCGGCGCCGCCCCCGGCGCCGCCGGCGCCGCCGCGACCGTCGGGACCACGGCGCCGGCCTTCACCGGATCGGATCGCTGCATGCCCTGTCACCAGGAGGCGTTCGGCATCTGGAAGCGTTCGACGCATGCGCGCGCGTTCGACACCCTGGTGCACAACCATCAGGACTTCAATCCCAACTGCGTCGGCTGCCACTCCATCGGCTTCGGGAAGCCCAACGGATTCCTCAATGCCCAGGCGACGCCGGGACTGCAGCACGTCGGGTGCGAGTCGTGCCACGGGCCGTCCTCCCGCCATCCGGACAGCGTGTTGAAGGGGTATGGCGTGACGACGACCGACGCCTGCCGCGCCTGCCACACCCAGGAGAACAGCCCCGACTTCGATCCGGCCGTCTACATTCCCAGGATCAAGCACTGGGGCGAGGCCAAGGCCGGCCGCTGACGGCGGTGGGCCGCTGACCGCGCACGCGGTTCTTGACCCCCCGCAGCGCCGCGTATACCTTTTGGAATCATGACGGAAGGCCGCATCATGGCGCTCGACTACGGTGAGCGGCGCATCGGCGTGGCGCTCTCCGATCCGCTGCGTGTCATGGCAACCCCGCTCCTGACGCTGAACCGGAAATCCCGGGAGGTCGATCTCGGCATCCTCGCCGACCTGGCCCGCGCCCACGAGGTGGGCCGGATCGTGGTCGGCCTGCCGATCGGGATGGACGGCGCCCGCGGGGAGCAGGTGCGCCGGGTCGAGTCGTTCATCGAGATGGTCGGCCGCGCCACCGGTCTCCCGGTCGACCCCTGGGACGAACGGCTGACGACCGCGCAGGCCGAGAAAGCGCTCCTGGAGGGAGACGTCAGCCGCCGGCGCCGCCGCGAGGTGATCGATCAGGTGGCGGCGGTCATCCTTCTCCAGTCCTAC
Source organism: Acidobacteriota bacterium (assembly GCA_043740165.1). Taxonomy (GTDB): domain Bacteria; phylum Acidobacteriota; class Polarisedimenticolia; order Gp22-AA2; family Gp22-AA2; genus JAYUCR01. Next base: position 5,139 of record JAYUCR010000439.1, read on the forward strand.
CTCGACGCGCGCCGGAGCGGCGGCCCGTCATGACGGCCCCCCTGCCGCGCCGCCGGGTGCTCCTGCGCGCCGTGATGGCGGCCGTGGTTCTGGCCGTGCTGGGCGCGGGCGTGCTGGCGGCGCGCATCGCGTTGTGGGTCAGGCTGCCTTACCGCGACTACGGCGCCTCCTCGGCGATCGTCGAGATTCCCGCCGGCACATCGCTGCGCCAGGCGGTGCAGCGCCTCGAGGAGCACGGCATCCTGCGGCACTTCCCGCTGGCGGCGATCACGCTGCGCGCGATGGGGAGGGGGAAAGGACTGAAGGCGGGGGAGTACGACTTCAGCCGGCCGATGACCCCGCTCGAAGTGTTCGATCGGATCATCGGCGGCGAGGTCTACGTCCACCGGGTGACGATTATGGAAGGGTTGCGCTCCGACGAGATCTTCGCCGCGTTCTCGAGCGCGGGATTCGGCGCGGAATCGGACTATGCCGAGCCGTTCCAGGACACGAGCCTCCTGTTCGGGCTCGATCCGCAGGCGGTCGATCTGGAGGGCTACCTGTTTCCGGACACCTACAGCCTGCACAAGGGCACCACTCCCCGCGCCATCATCACCATGATGGTGGCCCGGTTCCGCGAGGTGATGGGTCCCGGATTCGCGGAGGCGGCGCGCCCGCGCGGCCTGACGGTGCGGCAGGCGGTCGCCCTGGCCTCGCTCATCGAGCGCGAGACGGCGCACACCGACGAGGATCCCCTGGTGGCTTCGGTGTTCCACAACCGGCTGCGTCTGAAGATGAGGCTGCAGTGCGATCCGACCGTGATTTACGCCCTGGCGATGCGCGATCGATACGACGGCAACATCCGCCGCGAGGATCTGAAGATCGATTCCCTGTACAACACCTACCGCTATTTCGGGCTGACGCCGGGGCCGATCGGCAACCCGGGGGCGTCGGCGTTGCACGCGGCGGTCGATCCGGCGACCACCGACTATCTCTACTTCGTGTCGATGAACACCGGGCGGCACCACTTCTCGAAGACGCTCGAGGAGCACAACCGGGCGGTCTGGGAGTATCAGAAGAAGCCGTTCCGGTTCAGGCGCCTCGCGTCCCGCTCGCGGTCCTGATGGCGTGGTAGTTGATCGCCCGGCGCCGCTCCTGGTCGGTCAGGCGCTCATTGATGAGCCCGCGGTCGTTGATCTCGCCGCGGTCGAGGCACTCGGCGTGAAAACGGCAGAGGCCGTCGCGCCATACCTCGTCGGCGCAGCGCGCCACGCCTCCCCAGCTGCTCACGAACCGGCATCTCTCCATTCCATCCTCCGCGGCCGCCCATTACACCACAAACTTTGCGCCACGGTGTAGGATGCGCGCGCCATCAGCGAGGACGACATGCCGCAACCCGGGCGTCCCGAGATCATCGGCGCACTGATTTTCCTCCTCGGCGTGGTCCTGCTGGGCCGCACCCTCTGGCGCACAGCAGCGGTCGTGCGCGCCCGGTACACCCTGGGCGCCCCTTACAAGCGCGGACAGATCGCCGATCGTCTGCTGGGGATTCCGTTCGTCCTGCCGATCCCGCTTCTCGGCGCCGCCCTGGTGTTCCTGGGGCTGGCGCAGGCGGCGTTTCAGCCGACACCGGCGATCGATGCGGTGCAGGTGGGGCGCGTCGAGGCGGTGCGCGCCGGGTGGGGCCGGACGCTGGTTCAGCTCGCGCCGGATCCCTCGTATCCGGAACAGCGCCTCCTCGAAGGGGAGATCGGTGGGGCGCGCTGGGCGGTGGTGGGCGACTTCATCGACTTCGCGCCGGGGATCCGCTGGCTCGGGCTGCGATCGGGCCATCGCGTCCGCGCCTTGGTCGGGAGCGCCGACGTCAGCGGCACCTCGCCTTCCGCATCCTCGACCCGGGTGGCGATCGATGCGCTGCCGAGGGCCGCCGGGTGGCTGCTGCGCGTGGCGCGCTACCTGCCGTTCCTCAAGGTGCGCGAGGCGGGATCGACCTGGTACGGCCCCGCCGAAAGGCGCATCGTGATGCTCTACGCCACGCAGGAAGGTTACCTCGCCGACACCGTCGCCGGCGGCGCCGCGCCGCGCTGAAGAAATCATGAAAACCTTTCCACTCGCCTTGACACTCCGGGATCGCTGGGTTAGGGTATCCGGCCTTGCGGGAAATTCGGCGCCCGCCGAGCGAGGTCTCCCGGAAATGCCCGGGCGTTCAATGACTGGTGTGAGTCGAGAGTCCTGCAGCCGATGCTAGACGTCTCCGAAATCAGCAAGACCTACGGCGTACGCACGGTCGTCGACCGCGTTTCGTTCACGGTCAGCAAGGGGGAGATTCTCGGCTTCCTCGGGCCGAACGGCGCCGGCAAGACGACGACGGTCAAGCTCCTCCTCGGCCTCGCCCGAGCGACCGGCGGGAGCGGCAAAGTCCTTGGCGCCCCAATCGGCGACCTCGCGACACGCCGCAAGATCGGCTACCTGCCGGAGCTGTTCCGCTACCAGCAGTGGCTTAAGGCGCGCGAGGTCCTGACGCTGCACGGCGAGTTGATCGGCCTGCCGCGCGC
>JAYUCR010000440.1:0-3159 GCA_043740165.1 Acidobacteriota bacterium
CGTTACTCGTCGTCATCGATGCACCCACATCGATTCCTCCTCGCGCCTCGCCTGGGACGCGCAAGCCCCATGCGCGCGACCCATGCCAATACTCGGACAGGCTCCTACTGACGGCCGGCGCTCGGGGCAGCGCGCGGCGGCGGCGCGAACAGGTGCCCGATCGGGGCACGCAGGGCCAGTCCCACGACGAACAGGATGACGATCAGGGAGGCCTCCCAGCTCCGGGTCGGGGCCCGGCGGTTGTCGGCGCTGGCTGCGGGCGGCGCTTTCACCTCGGCCGCATAGCGCTGCGAGGCCGCGGCGACGAGCGCACCGCTCGCGTTCAGGATGGCGAACGACGGCTCGTTGTGCTGCAGCCGCGGAATGATGTACCGCTTGATCACCATCCTGACCCGCTCGTCCGGCAGGAAATCCTCCACCCCGTGCCCGGTGGCGATCAGGACCCGGTGCTCCTCCATGGCGAGGGCGATGACGATGCCGCGGTCCTCGGCCATTCTTCCCAGCCCCCATTCGGGCCCCGCGCGCGCCAGGACCTCCTCCAGGGCATCGCCGTCCAGTCGCGGCAGCGTGACGACCGCGAGATGGACCCCGGTCTTCTCCCGCAGCTCGCGGTGGCTGCGCTCCATGGTCTCCGCATGCTCCGCGGTGACGATGCCGGCGAGGTCATAGACCGATCGGTCCTCGTGCCGCGGGAGATCGACGCGCGTGAAGGCGACCGCGGGCGCCGCCAGGAGCACCGCCAGAACCATGGCCGCGGCGGGAATATCGACAATCGAGCGTCGCACGGGCCGATGACGCACGAGCTGCCTCCGGCTCAGGGGCAGGGGTTGGCGTTCGGCCGTTCGATGCCGGCGGAATTCACACCGAGGCTGCTTTCGACCCCGCCACCTTGGCCTGTGACCAGGAAGAAGAGGACCTCGCCGACGGCGGGATCGGGTCCGTTCGGAGCCGTGTCTCCCGTCACGCCGCACAGGCGCGCCGCCCCGGGAACCAGCGCCGGATTCTGGGTGTAGAGCCCGGTGGCCCGGAGCACGGCGAGGCTGCCGCGGTAGACGTTGAAGGCGCCGAACGTCGTTTCAGGCTGCCACGCGAGGGTCGCGTGATCGGGGGACTCGACCCAGATGGCGCCGTCATTGAAATCGCACAGGTCGCCCTCGCCGTCCGCGTCGGCGTCACCCTGATCGGCGTTCGCCACCGCGGGGCAGTTGTCGCAGGCGCCGGCGACACCGTCCGCATCCTGGTCGAGGCCCGCCGTGCCTTCGTCAACCCTGCCATCGCAATTGTTGTCGACACCGTCGCAGAACTCGACGGCATCGGGATGGATGTCCCGGCGCGCGTCATTGCAGTCGAACGAAGGCACGTAGCCGTCGCGATCGCGGTCCTGGGATCCGCAGCTGATGGAGGTGAAGAAGGGTTCGTAGTCCTCGCCGTCCCGACGCTGGTCCTTCCATCCCAACGCGAACTCGGAGCCGTTCCAGATCATGGACGGGTCGGCCGACTTGAAGGTGGCATGCGTGACGCGGACATCGTCGCCGATCTTCTGGCCTTGCTCCGTCAGGCCGGCGAAGTAGATCTCGTACTCGCCGGCGCCGTCGCGGGCGTCGGCCCACGTCACGCCGTACTCCGCGCCGGTCCAGGCGAGCGAGGGACCGATCGAGGAGAAGGAATCCGGGGTGGTGACCCGGACGTCCGGGCCGAGCGGCAGACCCATCGTGTCGAGCCGGTTGAAGTAAATGTCGAAGAAGAGCCCGTTGCGGCTGTCTCCCCAGGCGAGCGCGTATCCCGAGCCGGTCCAGACGAGCGATACGCCGAACGCCGCCGCGTTGAGGTCGGAGACCCGTTGCTCGGGCGCCAGTTTGGCTCCATACCCATCGAGCCGGGCGAAAAAGACCTTGTCGACATTCCCGCCAGGCAGACGTCGGTCGGTCCAGGAGAGGCCATACCCTCCGCCGTTCCAGGCCAACCGGGGAGTGTAGGGACCTGACGCCAGCGTCGTCACCCGCACGTCGGGACCGATGCGCGCCCCGAGCGCGTCGATGCGGGCGAAGTAGATCTCTTCGTCATATTGATCGTCGCGATTGTCGAGCCAGACCAGACCATACTCCGAGCCGTTCCAGACCAGGTACGGCCAGGTGGCGTCCCGGGGTGACGTGACGATCGCCGTGTTCGACATCAGCGGCGTGCCGTCGGAGGCGAACCGCGTGAAGTAGATCTCGAAGCGGCCGCTGCGTTTGTCCATCCATGCGATGCCGAATTCGCTTCCCGTCCAGGCAAGCGTGGTCCCGGAGGAATGGAAGGCGCCTTGGGAGACCGTGACCAGCGGCCCGATGCGGTTGCCCCCTGCATCCAGGCGGGCGAAAAAGACCGCATTGTAGATGGGCGGCGGAGGAAGAGGCAGCGACTGGCCGAACCATGCCATCCCGTACCCATCCCCCGTCCAGACCAGCACGGGAGAGGTCGCTTGGGATTCACCTTCGGCGACCGGCGTGTCCGATCCGGCAAGCCGCGGTGGATAGCAGGCTCCCTGGCAGATGATCCCCTCGTCCACCTGGCCGTCGCAGTCGTTGTCGATGCCGTCGCAGACCTCGGCGTGCCCCGGGTGACGATCGGCGTTTCCGTCATCGCAGTCGGTGAAACAACTGAAGTAGCCGTCGGCGTCGGAATCGAGGCATGGCTGATCCGATGGCTGGATGGCGAGGCCGCCGATGAAGGGACTCTCGACGCCGTCGACGGTGAACGAGGCGCCGATCGACAGGCAGTACCCCGCCGCCGGAGCAGGAACCGCGATATGGGCGGTTCCGTTGGCGGCGGGATCGGCGATCCAGGTCCAGGCGTTGCGCCGCAGGAGGATCGAGCCACCCACTTCGGGGCAGAGGGCCGTCCTGACATAGAACTTCCCGCGTCCGAAGGACGGCATGATGGAGGGCCCCCCGGGACACGTTCCGAGGACATCGGAACCAGGCGTTCCCGGATCGCAATCGCTGGCGGCGGATGGGGCGCGCGCCACCAGGTCAGCGCTGACCGTCACGCCATTGGAGGTCAGGCCTGACACCTCGAGCATGGCAGCGCCCGGTGCGGGACAGGAGAGCGGCGAGACGCTGACACCATCCCAGGGATGCGCTCCCTCGATGAGGTAGCCACCGGAGTCGATGAAGTAGC
>JAYUCR010000441.1:0-3151 GCA_043740165.1 Acidobacteriota bacterium
AAGGCGGAGCAGGGGCGCATCGAGCAGGGGCCGCGATAATATTCCGGGCAACAGGTGCAATCGAAAATGAAGGCGATCGACTTCTGGTTCGATTTCGCCAGCACCTATTCCTACCCGGCCGCGATGCGGATCGATACGGCGGCGGCCGCGGCCGGTGTGGCGGTGACCTGGCGGCCATTCCTCCTCGGTCCGCTGTTCCAGAAACAGGGATGGAACGACTCGCCATTCAACCTGAACCCCGTTCGCGGACGCTACATGTGGCGCGACTTGGAGCGGCTGTGCGCGAGCTACCGCCTGCCGTTTCGCCGGCCGACACAGTTCCCGCGCCGCTCCATCCTGGCGGCCCGCGTCGGCTGCGCGGCGGAGGCGGCGGCGTGGCTCCCGGCATTCTCGCGCGCGGTCTTCACGGCGAACTTCGCGCAGGATCGCGATATCGAGGACCGGGTGGTCCTCGGAGCGATCCTGAGCGAACTGGGGCTGGATGCCGCCAGGTGGCTGGCCGCCGCCGTGACCCCCGAAAACAAGGACCGCTTTCGACATGAAACCGACGCGGCGTGGGAGCTGGGGATTTTCGGCGCTCCCAGTTTCCTGGTGAACGGCGAGCTGTTCTGGGGCCAGGATCGCCTCGACCAGGCGATCGCCTGGGCTGGGAGATAGTCATGCAGCCGCTGCTGCCGAACCTCGACACGGCGCTGGTGTTCGGCGGCTGGCTCGTGGTGGCTCTGGTCTTCGCGCTGCGGCGGCGTCCGGGCGCGACGACGGAGAAGCGCCGCGATCCGCGATCGCTTCTGGGGATCGTGCTCCAGGGAGCCGGCTTCGCCATCGCCTGGAGCTGGCGCCGCGACATCGGCGCGCCCTTCATCCCGGGCACCGGATCGACGGGACGTTTCCTGATCACGGTCTTGATCGCCGGGCTCGTCGCGGTCGGGTGTTGGATCCTGATCGGCGCGGTCCGGGCGCTCGGCAAGCAGTGGAGTCTGGCGGCCCGGGTCCTGGAAGGGCATGAGCTGATCACGGCCGGACCGTTCCGCGTGGTCCGGCATCCAATCTATACCGGGATGATGGGGCTGATGCTGGCGACCGGGCTGGCCCTGGGGACCTGGCAGGGGCTGATCGCCGCATCCTTATTGTATGTGCTCGGGACGACGGTGCGGATCAGCAGCGAAGAGCGCCTGATGCGGGCCCAGTTCGGCCGCGCCTACGAGGAGTATGCTTCCCGGGTCCCGGCGCTCTTCCCGTTGCTGCGCGGGTGGCTGAAGGAAGAGGTCAGGTGATCCGGATCGCCTGTGCCACCGCGGCCGATCAGGCCGAGGTGCTCGACATGGTCGGGCGCCTCCTGCGCGAGCTGGAGGAACGGCCGGAGGAATTCGCCGGCCTCGATGAGGCGCGGATCCGTCGCGACCTCGCGAGCGCCGGCGACCGGTTCACCGCCTTTCTGGCGCGCGCCGAAGACGGCGAGGGTGTGGGGGTCGTGACCGTGGTGGAGACCTTCGCGATCTATGCCGGCGGCTCCTACGGGATCATCGACGAGATGTACGTGGCGCCCGCGCACCGATCGCGCGGTGTCGGGCGGATGCTGATCGACAGCGTGAAGCGTCACGGCCGCGGCAAGGGGTGGCTGCGCGTCGACGTGGCGGCGCCACCGGAGCGGCGATTCGAGCGGACCGTGAGGTTCTACGAGCAGCAGGGGTTCACCTTTACGGGGCCCAAGCTGCGCTTCATGCTGCAGATCGGGCAGGGCGATTGATGACCGGGGCCGCGCGCAGCATCCTCGCCTTCGGCATCTACCTGCTCGCTCTGGGGTCGGGGCTTCTCCTCGCCCCCGATCTCATGCTGGCGCTGTTCCGGCAGCCCCCGACGCATGAGCCGTGGCTGCGCGTGGTCGGCGTCGTCGCCCTGGTCCTCGGCCTCTACTATGTCCGCGCCGCGCGCGAGGGGGTGACGGCGTTCTACCGCTGGACCCTCGGAGGGCGTCTGCTGGCCGCCCTCATCCTTTTCGGCCTCCTGGCGGTCAATATGGTGCCGCGATTCGTCTTCCTCCTGGCCGCCGTCGACCTCGCGGGGATGGTCTGGACCTGGCGGGCCCTGCGCGCCGGGGACTGAGGGGCCGGCCGGGGCGCCGCGTGCTAGCATCAAGTGCCCTGTCACAGCGGCCCCGGGGCAGTTCGGCCGGGGCCGGTTTGAAACGGGTTGGAGGTACTGGTCATGAAGAATCACCTCGTCCTGTCCCTGATCGGTTTCGCTATCGGACTCGGATGCGCCTTTCCCATGAACGCGGCGGCGGAGGATCACGGCTGGCCGCGCGAGATCAAGAGCCCCAAGGCCCGCATTCTCCTGTACGAGCCGCAGCTCGAGTCGCTCGAGAAGACCACCCTCAAGGAGCGATCGGCCATCTCGGTGACGCCAGCCGGTAAGACCGAGCCGGTCTTCGGGGTCATCTGGGCGGATGCGCAGGTGGCGATCGATCGCGACGATCGGACGGTCCATTTCCTCAGCCTCGACGTGACCCGCGTCCGTTTCCCGGGCAGCACGGAGGAGAAGGAAAAGGAGCTCGAGACCATCCTCGAGGCGGAGTTCCCGAAATGGGACCTGACCTATTCGCTCGACCGGATGATCGCGGGCCTCGAGCAGGCGCGCAAGGAGCACGCGGAGGCCGAGGGGTTCAAGAACGATCCGCCCAAGGTGATATTCGCCGACCGGCCGACCGTCCTGGTGGTCCTCGACGGCGAGCCGAAGGAGCTGCCGATCCAGGGGACCAGCCTGAAGCGGGTCGTCAACACTCCCTACTTCCTCGTGTCCGATCCGGACAACGGCGGCTACTTCCTCGGCACCGACGATTTCTGGTTCAAGGCCAGCGATATCCGCGGCCCGTGGAAGGAGATCAAGAGCCCGCCGAAGAGCGTCGCGACGGCGCTCGAGAAGGAGCAGAAGCAGGCGAGCGCGAAAAGCGCCGGAGGCAGCGCGGCGCCGCAGTCCGCAGCGACGACGCAGCCGCCCGCGACGGCGGAGAAGGGGCCGGCGCCGGCGATCCTCGTCTCGACCGAGCCGGCCGAGCTCGTCGTGTCGAATGGGGCGCCGAAGTGGAACCCGATCACCGGAACCGATCTGCTCTATATGAGCAACACGGAAAACGATGTCATCAAGGAGCTCG
>JAYUCR010000442.1:0-7647 GCA_043740165.1 Acidobacteriota bacterium
ACGGTCCTCATCGAGAAGGAAGCCCACATCACCGGCAGCGTCGACGCCAAGGGGGCGAACGTCGAGGTGCACGGCGTCATCGACGGCGATCTGGACGCCACCTCCGGCGAGATCGCGCTGAGCGGCAAGGTGGGCGGCGACGCCACGCTCAAGGCCGACGTGATCAATGTCGATCCCGGCGCCCGCATCGCCGGGGACCTGGAATACACCTCCCGCGACCGGGTCGATTTCAACAAGGACAAGGTGGTGCACGGCGAGGTGAGCTACACCCCGGAGAAGAAGCACCCGCCGGTCAGCCGCGGCGGATTCCTGAAGTGGTTCTTCTTCACCGCCACGGCGCTCCTGGCTGGCCTCGGGGCTTTGGCGATCTTCCGCAAGAGCGCGCCGGCGATCGTCGCGGCCGTGGGCGGGGACGCGCTCCGGAGCGCCGGCATCGGCTTCATCACGGCCATCGTGGTCCCGGTGGCGGCGGCGCTGTCGTGCATCCTGATCATCACCATCCCGGCGGTCGTCCTGGTCTTCATGGCCTACTTTCTGCTCCTCTACCTGGCCCAGGCGCCGGTGGCGCTCTGGCTGGGCGAGCAGGTGCTGCGCCGGATGAACCGGGCCACCGCGTCGCCCTTCGTGGCGCTGGCCGTCGGCACGCCGCTGCTGTATGCGGTCTTCAGCATTCCGTACCTGGGCAAGCTGGCGCTGTTCGCGGTGACCTTCACCGGCTTCGGCGCCATCGTCATCACCATCTGGACGGCGCGGCAGGCTCGCCGGGGCGGGGGGATTCCCGCCGCTCTTGACGTTCCCACGGCGCCGGCCCAGGCTTGAGAAAGGGGGCACAGCCATGAAGTGTCACGTGATGCTGGTCCTGGCCATCCTGTTCGTGCTCGCTTTCCTCCTCTAAGCGAGTGCGCCGCATCCGGCCCGACGGCGGGAGGCTCCTGGCGTTGGCGTGGCTCGCGGCCTTCTCGGCCATTCCGGCGGCGCGCGCCGGAACCGAGGAGGTGGCGGTGCTCCGGGCGCCCCAAGGGGAGATCGTCTGGCGCTTCTTTCCGAAGGACGCGCCCGAGCACGTCGCCTACGTCAAGAAGCTGATCGCCGCCGGCTTCTACGACGGCACCACATTCCACCGCGTCATCCCGCACTTCGTCGTGCAGGGGGGCGATCCCAACTCGAGGAACGCCGATCGATCCGATGACGGCGAGGGCGAGGCCGACAGGCGCCTGCCGGCGGAGTTCAGCGGCCGGCTGCACTACCGGCCGGGCACCATCGGCATGGCGCGCGATGCCGATCCGAACTCGGGGTCGTGCCAGTTCTTCATCGCGCTCGAAAACCTCCCCCGCCTCGACGGCCGCTACACCATCTTCGGCGAGGTGATCTCGGGGCTCGAGGTGGCCCGGCGCATCGCCTCGCTGCCGCGCGACCTGAACGACAACCCGTTGCAGCCGGTGGCGGTGACGGTGCGGCTGGAAAAACGCCCGATGCGCGACGGCATCGCCTCGCTCGAGGCCGGGATGACGGGGTCCGGCGAGGTGCTGACCGGCCCCGACAAGCCGAAGCCGTTCGATCCGAAGAATCGACTCTGGAACCCGCCGGCCCTGTTGCGGGCCGCCTCCAGTCTCGACGCTTCGGCCGCACCGGCCCGGCTGGAGTTCGCGATCGGCGCCGACGGCAAGGTACTGGATGTCCGCTTTCCGCGCGTCGACACCCCGGATGCGTTGCGGCTGCAGGCGGTTGCCGCGACCTGGACCTTCACGCCGGCGCTCTACGAAGGCGCTCCTAAGAAAACGCGGTTCGAGATCGACACCGACGGCCGTAACGTCGGCCCCCCGACCGGAGGAGGCGCGCCGATCGATCTGGCCGAGGCGATGGCGGGCGGGGGAGCCGCTGGCCTGACGGCGCCGCGGCCGGCGCTGCGCGTCACGCTGCCGGCGGGTGTCCAGGCTCCGGCCAGGCCGACGACGCTGCGGCTGACGATCGACGCGATCGGAGCGGTGAGCGAAGCGGCGCTGCAGATCTCGTGCGGCGACGCGGCGCTCGACGCCCTGGCAATCGAGGCCGCGCGCGGGCTGGCGTTCGAGCCGGCGACACGGCAGGCGCCGGGGAAGAAGGACCCGGAGCCTCTCGCGGTGTATCTGGATCTGCCCGCGACGTTCGTCGACCGGCAGCCTTAAGCTCGGAAAGGCTCCCTGGGTCAGCGCGCCGCGGCCGTTGGCGGGGTGCGCAGCAGGTGCTCGAACCAGAGCGCCGACAGCTTTTCCTGCACGGTGTTCTGCGCCAGGCGCTGGCGGAGATGCGCCCAGTCGACGTGATCGAGCAGCTGGTCCTGGTTGAAGCACGAAAAGACGATGGTCTCCCGGCCGGTCTTCGGATCGACGTGTTTCTGCAGGCACTGGGCGCAGACTTCCTTCATCATGCACTGCATCGGCGAGTTGATCGATCCGATCCCGACATGCTCCTCGCGCAGATAGGGCCGCAGCGCGTCGTGGCGCGCCCAGGCGACCGCGGCCATCATCCGATCCGATCCGATGGCGATGATCCGGTCGATCTCCTGCAGCCGCACCGGCTGCGCCCCGAGCTCCCCTTTGGCGTAGGAGACCATCGCCTGCACGATGTTGCCGACGAATGAGCTGTCCTGGGGCCGGCCGGCCGGGATCGGCGTCCCCGAGTCGACGCTCCAGACGACGATGTCCGTCGCGGCCTCGATCTCCTCGCGCTTGAACAGGTCCTCGCCCTTCTTGTAGCCGGCGAAATAAATCACCCGGCAGCCGCGCTCCTTGGCCTCCTTGGCGATGGAGAACAGCACCGCGTTGCCGAGCCCGCCGCCCGCCAGCAGCACGTTGCTATGGGGGGTGATCTCGGTCGGGGCGCCGGTCGGCCCCATGACGATGACCTCCTCGCCCGCGCGCAGGTGACCGAGCAGCCTCGACGACACCCCCAGCTCCAGCGCGATCAGCCCCAGAAGACCACGCTCCCGATCGACCCAGGCCCCGGTGAGCGCCAGCGGCTCGATCAGCAGCGGCTGTCCGCCGCGCCGCACCGCGGTCGCTTCGAAATTCTGCAGGCGGTAGAACTGTCCCGGCCGGAAGGCGCGGGCCGCCATGGGGGCGCGCACCACCGCCTCGACGATGGTCGGCGTGAGCCGGTTGACGGCCACCACCCGCGCGTTCAGCTGATCGTCCAGGCGACGGTGGAGAGCGCGGAGCGCGGCGTCGCGCTCCGGCTGCCCCGACTCGGCCAGGGCGCCGATCGCCCCCGCGAACAGCTCGACGATGTGCGGGTATCCATCCTTGGCCGAAGCCATCGCCTTAACGACGTTTCCCGCATAGCGCGGGTGGTTGTCGCCGAAGTAGGAGACCATCCGCCCGTTCCTGGAGTACGAGGTGAAGAACCCGACCGCGCCCCGGCCGTCGACCGGCACCGGCCGGAACGCGCCATCCGGTCCGCGCTCGGCGCGGTGCGCCCGGAAGAACTGCCGGCGCTCGTCCATCTCGAAGGTGCCGGGCTGCTCCTTCTCGTAGGTGACGTTGGGGCTCGTCCCGGCCGCGACCAGCAGGGTGCGGGCCGCCAGGGACAGCCGATCCGGGCTTTCGATCCAGCGGCCGTCGGTCTCCTGCAGCATCCTCTTGAAGCTCACCTCGCGAAGGGCGCCATGCTCATCGACGCGCGCTTCCTCCGGATCGATGCACTCGATGAACCGGATCCCCTCCTCCAGCGCCTTGATGATCTCCTCATGGTTGAGCCTGTAGGCGGGGGAATCGGACATCCGTTTGCGGTAGGCGATCGCCACGCCGCCCCACGACTCGATCAGCGGCGCGAAATCGGGCGCCTCGCCCGCTCCGGAGGCGCGCTCGCGCTCGGTACGGATCGCCCGGCCGTGATCGAGATAGATCTGCAGGCGCTCCTTCTCCTCGGGGGAGTAGGCGGCCCACAAACGCTCCTCGCCGATCTCCGCCGCCAGAGTCTCGAATCGCAGCAGCGTCTTCTCCACCTGCACCGGGTAGTACGCCATCAGCTCGGTCGCCGAGTCGATGGCCGTCAGGCCGCCGCCCACGATGATGGCCGGCAGCCGCACCTCGAGGTTGGCGAGCGCCCGGCGCTTGAAGGCGCCGGTGAGCTGCAGGGCCATCAGAAAGTCGGAGGCCTTGCGGATGCCGCGGCTGACGTTGTTCTTCATCTCGATGATCGTCGGGCGGCCGGCACCGGCGGCGATGGCGACGTGATCGAACCCGGTCTCCCACGCCTCGTCGACGCTCAGGGTGCCGCCGAACCGCACGCCGCCGTAGAAACGCGCCGCGCGCCGGCGGGCCAGGCAGAGGTGGATCATGGTGAGGAAATTCTTGTCCCAGCGCACGGTGATGCCGTACTCGGACACGCCGCCGAAGCCGGCAAGCGGCCGATCGTCAAGCTCGCAGCTGATCTCGCTCAGATCGCGGATCGGCCGGGGAGGCTGGCCGAAGTCGCCGGTGAGCTCGACGGGCAGCGGCTCAATCTTCAGGCCGTCGATGCCGATGACACCAAACCCTTCGTTCAACAGGTAATGGGCCAGCGTGTAGCCGGCCGGTCCGAGCCCGACCACGAGGACGTTCTTGCCGTTGTAGGGGAGGGCGTGCGGCCGGCGCACGTTCAGAGGGTTCCAGCGCGTCAGCAGGTCCCAGATCTCGAACCCGTACGGCAGCTTGAGAACGTCGGTGAGAAGGCCGGTCTCGATCTCCGGGATGTTCACCGGCTCCTGTTTCTGGAAGATGCACGACTTCATGCAGTCGTTGCAGATGCGGTGACCGGTGCCCGGGCACATCGGGTTGTCGATGCAGACGACGGCCAGGGCGCCGAGCGCGTCCCCCTCGCGCCGCAGGGCGTGCGCCTCGGAGATCTTTTCGTCCAGCGGGCAGCCGGCGAGGGAAATGCCGAGCGGGTTCTTCTTGAAGCCCCCCTCCTTCGCCGTGAGACCCTTCGAGCAGGAATCCTTGTCGCGATCGTGGCAGAGCACGCAGTAGTGGGCCTGATCGAGAACCTGGCGCGGCTTCATCCGGCGATCGGTCAGGACGAATCCATCGCGCCGGCGCATGCGCCGCTCCGGGCCGCGCACCGCCTCCGGCAGCCCCGTGACCGAGTGCTCCACCTCGACGAGGTGGAGGGGATCGAGATCCTCCGGCTCGTGATACGACACCCAGGAGGCGATCGCGGCCCGTCCTTCCGGATCGTTCCGGCGCGCCGCCGACCATTCTTCCAGCAGGGCGATATCGGCATCGAGCTGGTTCAGGTTGCCGGCCGCACCCGGGTCGCTCGCCACGCCCGCCGCGATCCGCTCCCGACGGGCCAGGAGCGCCATGACGGCGCGCGCCGTCTGCAGCTCGGGATCGGGGCTCGTGGAGGCGGGTCCGGGGCGCGCCGCGCTCGCGTGTTCGTCGATCCCGTCCGCCGCCGCGCGCAAAATGGCGCCCGCGCGCCGGTCGAGGTCGGAAAAGGGCGCCGTGAGGGGCTTCGTCCCGGGGTGTTTCTTGAACGCGCGCCGCTGCAGGAAATCGCGCTTGAAGGCGAAGATCACCTCTTCCGACCGGCTCGTGTCACGCTGGCGCAGGCACTCCGGCTCGACGCCGAACAGCCGGGCGACGAATCGGCTCAAGTGCGAAGCGACCCGCACGAGGAGGCGGGAGCGCTCCACCGCCCCCAGGGCGTCGGGATGGCTCCGGTAGGTGCCGAAGGCGGCGTGCAGATCGGCGTCGGACGCTTCCAGGTACCGGTCGAACTCGCGGGTCAAATCGGCGAGCCGGGAGGGCTCGTGCAGATCGGCATAGGTGAATCCGGGGAGGCCCAATGCCAGGGAGCACTCCTCGATCAACGCCCCGCCTGCCGCCGAATGCTGGGAATCACCACGCGCCTGCGACACGGAATCCTCCGACCGAAGCTGTTGCATACACCGAAACCGCAGTAAAGACGCGGGTTACAGCCGAAATCGAGAGCCGCGACTATGACCTAAGATGGTGTCGATGTCAAACCGTGGCAAGGAGTTCGGCGCCTCGGACTGGCACCTAACGGCCGGCGGCAGCGGCATGCCCTTTCCGGACGGGATCGCCCGCCCCGAAATAGCTCGACAGAGCCGCGACGTAGGCCTCGGCGATCTTCTGCCGGTAGCCGGGATCGGTCAGCGCCCGGCTGTCGGCCGGGTTGCTCAGGTTGCTGACCTCGATGAGCACCTCGACCGGCACGACGTTGCATCGCAGGACCGCCGGAACCCAGGAGCGGCCGCCGCGGATGATACGCTCGCGCACCGGGTCATAGGGATGGACGGCGACCTCGCCCTTCCGGAAGGCGTCGATGAGCGTCGCGCCGAACTGGCGGGAGAGGCCCTCGGAGCGCTCGCGCTCGGCGCGGGTGAAGGTGACGAACGGCTCCTGGCGCGCCTCCCGGTACTTCGCGTAGACAACGCCGGAGCTTCCGTACCGCCCGCGGCGGTATTCCTCTCCCGGCACATAGACCATCGCCCCACCGAGCGAAGGATGCCGCGCGTCGGCGTGCAGGCTGGTGAAGACGATCTTCAGGGGGTCGAACCCCTCGTCCACCAACTGGCGATAATAGGAGTTGGACAGATACCAGCGGAGGTTGACGCCGCGGTGCGGATCGGTGAGCGCGAAGGGCGGATCGGTCAGCAGGACCTCCGCCTGGCTGCGCGGCAGGCGCGTCTCATCGTGGATGCGGTAGCCCTCCTTGCGGTCGCGCATCGTCGGAAGGACGCGCGCCCGCGTGCGGGTCTCGAGGATCGCCTTGATCCGGCACAGGATGTCGTAGACGTAGTCGTGCTCCCAGACGCCGTTGTGCGAGGCGCCGATGTCGCGCCCGCCGTGGCCGGCGTCCAGGATCACAGCGACCCCCTGCAGATCGAGGCTGCGCGCCACGTTCGTGTAGCGCGCCACCTCAGCGTGCTGCCGCTCCCAGGCCTGGCGCCGCTCGTCGTCGCGCGGCAGGTATTCGGGAAGGAGCAGGTCGAGCGGCACGTGAACCTTGTAGCCGACCGGAATGTTGGTGACATCGGAGATGCCGTTTCGGCGGGCGATCTGGGCGGCCAGGTCGTTGACATCCTGCACGTCGACACGCCCGGTGTAACGCACCACGACCGCCGAGTAGAGCGCCTCGCCGCGCTTCAGGCGGTAGATGGCATAGCGGCCGTCGCGATCGGAGCCATAGGTGAGATATTCGGCCCCTTCCGCGACCGGCGGCGGCGCGAACGGTCCGGGCGGCCCCAGCACCGGCCCCTGCTCCTCCCCCTCGGGGGCAGGGGGCGCTTCGGTGAAATCGTCCTCCGGGCTCTCCGGCTCGGGCACCGTCGAGCCCGTCGAGGAGCTGTCGAGCGGCTGCAGCACGGGATGGGGACCGGGATCAGCGGGCTCGGCCTTCGCCACCATCACGCTCGTCGGCGGCGCCGCGGCGTGCCGGGCGAAGACCGGGTGCAGGAGCGCCGCCGGGATGACGATCTCCTGGCCGGGCTGCAGGACGACCGCCTGGCCCTCCTTGGGAAGCCCGTTCCACCCGGCGAGAAGGGCGGCGTTTTCCGCCCCCGCGGTGTAAGCGCGCGCCAGCAGGGCGAGACTTTCCCGCGCCGCGGGGACCTTGCCGGCGCCGACCCGGTGCACCCAGTCCGCGCCCCGGGCGGCGTCG
>JAYUCR010000443.1:0-7638 GCA_043740165.1 Acidobacteriota bacterium
TACGCCTGCCGGCCGACGAGCCCCAGCCCGCACGCCAGCAGGAGAGCCCCGGTTGCGGCGAGGACCGCGCGAACTCCACGGCGCGTCATGCCGGCTCAGCGATCGACGAGCCGCGTCAGCCCGATGACCGCGGCGCCGAGAAGGATCAGCAGCAGGCCGACGCGCAGGACGAGCGGGCCCGTCGTCCCCCCCTGCGGCAGGGATCCGTCCGGCGAGGCGCCGGGGGGAAGTGCGTTCGCCATCCGCAAGGGGCTCGAGGCGGCCGAGATCGCTGTCGGGGTTTCTTCGACCGCGACCAGGCTCGTGAACCTGGTGACCAGGTTGAAGGAGGTGGCGACGGCGACCACCTCGTCGTGCACCGACTGGGGATCGGCGCCCTCCTGAAGGGTGTCGAGCAACTCCTCGATCTTGCCGCGCGCCCAGCGCGTGGCGATGCCGGCACCCTGCGGCGCGTCGGCCGGAACGGCCAGCTCGTTGACCACCGGCCCCGACGGTCCCACGCCCGAGAGGCGGGCGCGGGTGCCGGGATGCGACCGGCCCAGGTGCAGCGACACGACGATCGGCTCGCCGCCGTGCAGATCCGGCAGGCGGCTCGGGAAGGCATCGAGCGGCGGCGCCCCGTCCCAGTCGAGGCGGAGATCGGCGAGGACCGGCCGGTTGATCCGGGTCAGAAAAGCATCGATGCGCGGCTCCACCTCTTCCAGGTTGACGATGAACTCGCACGCTCCGCGGCCGTCGCGCGCGATGCGCCGCATCAGCCAGCGGTTCGGGGCCGCCCCGATGCCGATCACGTGCAGGCGGGCATCGCCCAGCCCCGCGGCGACGCCGCGCAGGAACGCCTCCTCGGCGTTCACCGCACCGTCGGTGATCAAAATGATGCGTTTCACCTGGCCACCGGCCTCCCCGGCCATCAGCTGCATGCCGCGGCCCAGGGCGGCGAAGATCTCCGTGCCGCCGGTGGCCCGAAGGCCGCGCACCCAGTCGCGCGCCTCTTCCAGGCGCGAAGGGACCGCCGGCTGGAGCTGGTCGCGGAACAGGGCGTGGCCGTCGTTGAACTGCATCATGTCGAACGTGTCGCGCGGCGCGAGGCGATCGAGCGCGGCGAGAAGTGCCCGGCGCGCCTGCTCGATCGACGGGCCCGCCATCGACGACGAGACGTCGATGAGGAACAGGGTGCGCGTCGGCAGGCCCGGCTCCGCGGCGGTGCCGCGCTCCCGGGGCGGGATCAGCATGACAAGGGCGTAGCGGTCGTCATCGCGATCCTCGACGAAGGCCACCCCCTGCGTCGTGTCGCTCCCGGGCACCTCCCATTCGAGGACGAAGTCGCGGTCGGCCACGAGCGCCACCGATCCGGTTTCCACGCGGGCGGCGGTGGCCTCGCGCGTCACCCGGATCGGGTGCGAGGGCGAGCGGACCGCGCCGAGCGGCAGACCGGCTTCGATGCGCGCCGTGATCCGGACGCGTGGCGCCGCCGCGTCGGCGGCCGGGATGAAACAACCGTCGTCGTGCGCGGCGGGAGCGGCCGGGGGCGTGGTCGCGGGGAGCGGAGGCCGGCCGGCCGCGGGCGTGAACCGGGGCGTCCAGGTGAGCGGAAAGGTGAGGGACATTTTCCCCTCCTGCCAGGCGATCTCTTCGATGTAGGTCAGCCGGACCGTGACCGTCTCACCGGGGTTGATGTTGGCGACCGAGGTCGAGAAGAGGCGCGACGGTCGCTCCTCCAGGAGCCCGGCCTTCTTCCCCGCCCGAGCGGCGCTGTCGTAGGCGGCGCGCGCCGCCTCGCGTTCCCGCACCACCGAGCGGATCAGCCGGTCGCCGATCCTCATCTCCATGCTGTCGACCGCGGCGTGCTCCGGGAGCGGGAAGAGATAGAGGGCCTCGATCACTTCGCCGGTCGGATTCCGGAAGGTCTCTTCGAGCGTGCCGGCCACCATGATTCCGGTGACGCGGAGATCGACCGCGATGTCGAGCGCCGGCAGCGGCGCGAGGCCGCCCGGCGTGCGCCGCATCAGGATGCCGGTGCCGGGCGCCGGCCTGTCTGCGGTCTCCGTCTGTGCCCGCGAGACCGTTGCCGAACCGAGAATGATCGCCAGAAGGACGAACCAGAATCGCCGCATCGCCGCATCCTCCCAAGAGTGGACGCGGCCGCAGAAGGCAGGATTCGTACCAGCGTTGCGATGCGCCTCTCACGGGGAGAATACGTTCGGCGTCGGGCGGTGCGGGGCCTGCCGGCGTGGAGGGCGTGACACGCAGCGTGTCAGGCCCTCCACGCGGGAGGGAGATTACTTGCGTCGTCCGGGAGCGTCCGGCCCGGCGCCGGTGTCGCGGTCCGGGCTGCCGGCGGGCGACACGCCGTGCTTCGAGATCTCGTGCGCCAGGGCATTGGCCATGACGCTGTGGTGCCGGCTGTAGCTGAAATAGATCACCAGGCCGATTGCCATCCAGCCTATCAGCCGCACCCAGTTCTCGGGCGGCAGGGAGAACATCAGCAGAAGGCAGCTCGCGATGCCGAGCACCGGTATGACCGGCACGAACGGAACACGGAAGGGGCGCTCGGCATTCGGATTAGTCCGTCTCATGATCAAGACCGCGCAGCAGACGATGGCGAAGGCCATCAGGGTTCCCATGTTGACGAGGTCGAGCAGAACGTTGATGGGCAGGAAGGCCGCCAGCGACCCCACGAAGACGCCTGTCAGGATGGTCGACTTCCACGGCGTCCTGAACCTGTCGTGCACGGCGCCGAAGAAGCTCTTGGGGAGCAGTCCGTCGCGCGCCATGGCCAGGAGAACGCGCGGCTGGCTCAGCATCATCACGAGCATGACGGAGGTGATCCCGGCGACCCCGGCGGCCGCGATCAGGAAGTGCGCCCATCCCAGCCCCACCTGGCGGAAGGCGTCGGCCACGGGGGCGCCGATGTCGAGCTTCCCGTAGGGGACCATCCCGGTCAGGACGGCGGTGACCGCGATGTAGAGGGTGGTGCAGATGACCAGCGAGGCGAGGATCCCGATCGGCACGTCACGGTGGGGCCTTTTCGCCTCCTCCGCGTGGGTCGAGACGGAGTCGAACCCGATGTAGGCGAAGAAGGCGATGGCGGCCCCCGCGAGCATCCCGAGCGGGTGGCCTCCGGCGTCGGTCTGGCCGGAGAGCGTGTGACCGAAGAAGCTCACGCCGGTCAGCCCGTAGGGGGCGAAGGGATGCCAGTTCTTCGGGTCCACGTAGAAAGCGCCGACGGCGATGACGAAGAGGACCGTCGTGACCTTGAGGATCACCATGGCCGTGTTGAAGCTGGCGCTTTCCCGGATCCCGATCACCAGGATCACCGTGACCGCCGCCACCACCACCACCGCCGGCAGGTTGATGAGCGAACCGGTCCAGAGGAGCCTGCCGACGCTCGGGTCGTAATTGACCATCGGGCCGTTGAAGGCCTGCGGGATATTGATCCCGAAGACGCGCAGCACCGACTGGAAGTAGCTCGACCATCCGTTGGCCACCGTCGCCGCCCCGACCGCGTATTCCAGGATCAGGTCCCACCCGATGATCCAGGCGAACAACTCGCCCAGCGTGGCGTAGGCATAGGTGTAGGCCGAGCCGGCCACCGGGACCATCGACGCGAACTCGGCGTAGCAGAGCCCCGCGAAGAGGCAGACGAGGCCGGCGACGACGTACGAGAGCATGAGGGCCGGCCCGGAGATATTGCGCGCGACGGCGCCCGTGGAAACGAAGATGCCGGCCCCGATCACCGCGCCGATCCCGAGGCTCGTCAGCTGCACCGGCCCGAGGACCCGGCGCAGGCGATGCTCGCCCGCCATCTCCTCGAGCAGGACCTTGAGAGACTTCTTCGCGAACAGCTGACTTGCCATGCGGTCTCCTTAGCGATGTGAGGCGTGCAACGTGCCGAAGATGCAAGGGCTGCGGCCGTTCGCCGGCGTCAGCTTGGGACGCGGATTATCTCATAGGACCTTAAGAATGAGCCCCGGCCGAAGAAGTCGCTATCCGTCCCAGGTTCTTATTGGCCGGTGTAGTTGTCAAGAACTCGAAGCGCGGTGCCCGGCTTGCTGGAAACCGATGGAAGTAGACCTCGTCCGGGGCCGCGGCTCGAAGTCGGGTGTGGGGCCGGTGGCCGCCGTACCAGGAGAAGTAAAGCCAGAGCTCCTTCTCGAAATCGGCGAGACGGTATGGAACCGCGACCAACCGTCGAGTGCACTCGGTCTTGATCGTCCGGATGCAGCGCTCGATCACAGCTAAGCTGCCATACTGGCCGATGGCGCCAAAACTCTGCTGGATGCCGTGGCGATGGCTGGCCGCGGTAGACCGCATTTCCCATTACCCGCCGCGAGCGGTGGTCGATGACCACGCCCACCCACCAGCAGAATGGCCACGTCTGAGGCAGAGCGAATGGAATCCAGGAAGTCCAGAAGCCGAGTGATGTGGGCACGGTCGTGAGGTCGACATGCCAGAGGTGGTTCGCCTTCCGGGCCGTGATGAGGCGGCGCGCTCAACATCCGGCGCACCGTCGTCGGCCCGAGGTGCAGGCCTGCACGACCGCGGAGCGAACACGCCGCAGCCAGCCGCCCGGCAGCCGAATGGTGTTGACCCGACTTGCAGCGGCCATGAGGGTCCTCCGCGATTCTGTCGACGATGCTTTGGGTCGCGCCAGACCTGACTGCAGGTGGTATGCCCCGAGGGGTGAACTGGATGATCACCGAACAAAAGCTCGTCGCACTCGTTGCGGGGCTCCGGCAGGCTTGGGATCCGGAGCGCATCTCGCTCTCACCTCGAACGGTCACCCCTGGGCTTGCCGCTCCGCGCCTGCTTTAATGTCGCCAGCGCGTCTTCGAGCACGGGGAGGATCAGCCGGTCTTTCGCCCGGTTCGCCGCCTTCTTGCTGGCGATGATTCGTGCGAGCGACAGAACGCGCACCTTCGTCCGGCCGATGCGAATGAGCGTTGTGTCTCGTACCTCCTGGTCGAAAGGGCGAAGCCCGTCCATCCTGAGCACGATGTCGAAGAGTGCGACGTTCTTCCCGGCGAACAACGGTGGAGTTGCCGCTGTCGGCGGAACGTAAATGCCTCCGACCCGCTCCAGGGCCTCACGGATTCTCTGGTCGCCGAGATTCTTGAACCAGAGATCGATGTCCTGGGTCACCGCCGGTGCCCCCTGTAGTGCAGCGGCTGCCAGGCCGACGATCATGAAATCCACTTTGAGGCGGGTCAGCTCCTGGAGGAATGCCTGCTCCGACTCAGTGAAGATCAGCGGTCCGGGCACGCAGGAGGCTCCGTTGCAGTCGTTCGACAGGAGTTTCGTCCAGCAGCACGAGGGTGTGCCAGACGTTTTCGAAGCTCGCCCGAGGGTTGCGCGCCAGGACGGTCCGGGCTTTCACAAGCAACGCCTGTGTGCGGGCGGCGACCGGCGGGTCCTCCTCGAGGATCGACGATGGGGCGACATCGAGCATCCGGGCCATAGCCTGCACCGATCCCGGCAGGATCGATGGTCTTCGAGCCAGCGAGTAGTATGCGGTACGGCTGACGCTGGCCGCATCGAGGAAGGCCTGAAGGCTCAGTCCACGACGGGTGCAGAGTCGTTTGATCCGTTCGACGGATAGCCTCACCGGGACAGTGTACTATTCCTTAGCAGTGCCCGCCAAGGCGCCCGGCATCGCCCGCAATGCCGTGAGATTCTATCCGCGCCCGGGCGCAAGCGTGCGCAGCTTTTCGCAGGCACGCTCGAGATCGGGCATCTTCTTGGCGTAGCAGAGGCGCACCTGGGTGCGCCCGTCGGCCGGGTCGGCGTAGAAGGAGGCGCCCGGGATCACCGCGACGCCGCAGCGCTCCAGCAGCAGGCGCGCCGCCTCCTGATCGTCCTTGAAGCCGAGGCGCCGAACGTCGGCCAGCATGTAGTAGGCGCCCTGCGGCACGAACGGATCCATCCCGGCGTCGCGGCAGGCGGCGGCGGTCATGTCGCGCTTCTTCTGGTAATCGGCGCGCATGGCTTCATAGTAGGACGGCGGCAGATCGAAGGCGGCGACGACGCCGTACTGCAGCGGCGAGGGGGCGCAGACGTTGATCAGATCGTTCAGCAGCGCCATCTTCGCCGCCAGCGGCCGGTGCGCCACCGTGTAGCCGAGGCGCCAGCCGGTCATGGCGTAAGTCTTGGAGAAGCCGCTGATGGTGATGGTGCGCTCCTCCATCCCGGGGAAAGCGCCGATGCTGAGGTGCTTCCGGCCGTCGTACAGGATGTACTCGTAGATCTCGTCGGTGACGCAGAGCGCGTCGTGCTTCTGGGAGAGGGAAGCCACCAGCTCCAGCTCCTCCCGGCTGAAGACCTTGCCGCTCGGGTTGGACGGCGTGTTGACGACGATCATCTTGGTGCGCGACGACACGGCGCGCCGGAGCGCTTCGGGGTCGAACGACCAGTCGGGCGGCTGCAGGGTGACGAAGCGCACCACGGCGCCGCAGACCTTCAGGATGTTGAGGTGGTAGCCGTAGAACGGCGAGAAGAGCACCACCTCGTCCCCCGGGTTCAGGAACGCCATGGAGGCGGTGACGAAGGCCCCGGTCGAGCCGACGTTCACCACCACCTCGCCATCGGGATCGCAGGCGATGCCGTTGTGCGCGCGCATCTTGGCGGCGATCCGGCTGCGCAGCTCGTCGATGCCGTCGAGGCGGGTGTAGATCGAGTGGTCGTCCCGAATGGCGCGGATCGTGGCGTCCTTGATGATCGGTTCTATCGGCTGGTCGCAGATCCCCTGGCCGAGGTTGATCCCGCCGACCTTCGCGCATTCCACCGACATGCGCCGGATGTCCGACTGCACCAGCCCTTCGATCCGGTCGGCGAAAAATCGCTTCACGGACGGCTCCCGTTCATGCCCGGACTCCCGAATGGCCGGACTCCCGTGTGGATGCAGACGATGCCGCCCTGCAGGGCGCGCCACGTTACCGACGCGAAGCCGGCCTCTTCCATGGCGCGCGCGAATTCGGCGGCCCCGGGAAAATCCGCCACCGAGCGCGTCAGGTACCGGTACGCCTGCTCGCGCCCGGTGATGAGGCCGCCGATCCGCGGCAGCAGGTGGAAGAAATAGAAGTTGTAGAGGCGCCAGAGCAGTCTTGACGGCGGGGTGGAGAATTCGAGGACGACGATCCGCCCCCCCGGGCGCAGGACGCGGCGCATCTCGCGCAGCCCGGCCCGGAAGTCGGGGACGTTGCGGATGCCGAAGCCGATCATCGCCCCGTTCAGGCATCCGTCGGCGAATGGGAGCGCCTCCGCGGGAGCGTTGACCAGGCTCACAGCGCTGCCCACCCCCTCCGCCGGGCCGGCGGCGGTGCCGGCGCCCCTCGCGCCGGCCACCTTCTTCGCCGCCAGGCCGAGCATCGCCCGGCTGAGATCGACGCCGACGACGCGCAGACCGGCATTCTGGTGCAACAGCTCGAGCGCCAGGTCGCAGGTGCCGCAAGCCAGGTCGAGCACCGTCGCACCCGGCGGCAGATCGCGCAGCAGGCCAGCGGCCAGCCGGCGCCAGTGGCGATCGACGCCGCACGAGATGACCCGGTTGGTGAGGTCGTACCGCTTCGCGATGGCGTCGAAGTTGTCGCGGATCTCGAGATTTTTCTGGGTCAGCGTGTGCGGGGTCGCGGCCTGCATGGG
>JAYUCR010000444.1:0-3144 GCA_043740165.1 Acidobacteriota bacterium
CCGAGCGGCAGCGCCATCAGGATCATCAGGAGCGTGATGCAGAGCGTCCCGAAGATGGCCGGGAAGATGCCGCCGTGCGTCATGCCATCGGTCGGGTTCGCGGTCAGGAATTCCCAGGTGAGGGTGCCGGCGCCGCCGAGGGCGATCGAGCCGAGCATCAGCGCGGTGGTGGCCAGCACCGCCCAGGCGATGCCACGCACCAGGCTCAGCGCGAAGAATTCGATGATCGATCGCTTCACCGCCGCCTCATTGCGCCAGTCTCCTGCGCATCCTGGCCACCGCCAGCTCGGCCACCAGGTTGATGACGAAGGTGATGGAGAACAGGAGCGTGCCGACCAGGAACAGGGCGCGGTACTGCTCGCCTCCCTGCGGCACGGCCCCCAGCTCGGCGGCGATGGTCGCCGTCATGGTGCGCACGCTGTCGAACGGGCTCCAGGTGATCTGGGCGGCGTTGCCGGTCGCCATCAGGACGATCATGGTCTCCCCGAGCGCCCTCCCCATCCCGAGCAGGGCGGAGGCGATGATCCCCGAGGCCCCGGCCGGGACAACGACCCGGATGATCGTCTCCCAGCGGTTGGCGCCCAGCGCGTGCGCCCCTTCACGCAGATGGTCGGGCACGGCGCGCAGCGCATCGTCGGTCATCGTGGCGATCACCGGGACGATGACGAAGCAGACGCCGATCGCCCCCACCATCGCGTTGAGCCGGAAGGTGGTGTGCAGGGCATCCTGGAGATAGGTCGCCAGGGTCGCCAGGCAGAAGAATCCGATCACGACCGAAGGGACGCCTGCCATCAGCTCGATGGCGGGCTTGATCCACTCCCGCGTTCTTCGTCCCGCCACCTCGGCCAGGTAGATGCCGCAGGCGACCCCAAGGAAGGCGGCGATGAGGGTTGCCGGCAGGGCCACCATGAAGCTGCCGATGAGCAGCGGCAGGAGCGAATACTTCGGGTTGGTGCCGACCGGCTGCCAGAGGCGCACCGACTGCGGGACGCCGTCGAAGTCGAGCTCGGTCGACTGGATGAAGCGCCCCGCCGGGATGCTGCGGAACGCCTGCACCCCTTCCTTGAACAGGAAAATGAAAATCAGGGTGATCAGCGCGATAGCGATGAAGCCGTTCAGGCGCAGGAACAGCTCGATCAGCATCTCGCCGATGCGTCCGCGCCGGCGGCCGGGAACTCCCGCCGTCACCGGCGCCACGGCAGCCAGCTCTCCCACCATCGTTCCCTCAGGCAGCCGCCGTGTCCCCGGCGTCAGCCGCGGGCGCCTTTGGCTCCGGGCATCGGGACGTATTCAATTTTTTCGACAACCGCCTGGCCCTCCGGGCCGAGGATCCAGTCGACAAAAGCCTTGACCGAGCCTTGCGGCTGGCCCGCCGAGTAGACATAGAGGTACCTCGAGATGGGATAGGTCTGGGTCCAGACCGCTTCGTAGTTGATCTTCCCGTCGGGGAGCACGGGCGAGATCGGTTCCGTCTTTTCGTCCTTGGCGATCTTCAGGATCCGGATC
Organism: Acidobacteriota bacterium; assembly: GCA_043740165.1. Taxonomy (GTDB): domain Bacteria; phylum Acidobacteriota; class Polarisedimenticolia; order Gp22-AA2; family Gp22-AA2; genus JAYUCR01. Next base: position 1,507 of record JAYUCR010000444.1, read on the forward strand.
TTCGGATTGGTCGCGAAGTAGGCGACGCCGCCGAACCCGATGGCGTTCGGGTCGTGCGACACCGCCTCGGCGACGGCGCTGGTGCCGGACATCGTCTGGCAGTCGGCGGCGTAGTCGCGATTCAGCAGGACATGCTCCTTGAAGAAGACGTAGGTGCCGCTGTTCGACTCGCGGCTGTAGCGGATGATCCGCTTGTCCGGGCCGCCCACCTGCTTCCAGTTGTTGATGTACCCGGTGTAGATCATCCCGACCTGTTTGATGGTGAGATGGTCGACCGGGTTGCCGGCGTTGACCACCACCCCCAGGCCGTCCATCGCGGTCTTGAATTCGACCACGTCGATCTTGTTCTTCTTCGCCGCCTCGATCTCCTCCGCCTTGATCGGACGGCTCGAGTTGGCAAGCGTCGTGGTGCCGTTGACCAGGGAGGCGATCCCGGTTCCCGAGCCGCCCCCGGTCACCTGGATCGTGACATCCTGGTTCTTCTTCATGAACTCCTCGGCCCAGCGCTGGCTGAGGATGATCATCGTGTCGGATCCCTTGACGGTGATGTTGCTCTCCGCCCGGGCCGGACTCGACAGCCCGATCATCGCCATGCCGGCCGCCGCCAGCAGTACAGTCCGTCTCGTCATGGCCCCTCTCCTTATCTGGTTCAACTTCATCATTTCAATCTCCACTCCGCCCTCATCCGATCGATGGCTCCTGCGTCAGGCTCCTAGAACACGATCTGCAGCTGGCTCCGGAAGACGTTGGTCCGGTCGTCGGCCGGCGCCAGGAGCTCTTCGTGCACCTGCCCGTAGTCGGCCTGGAACTTCAACTCGTGCTTGCTGAAGTACCACCCGAAGCCGAGGCGCCGTTCGGTGCTCTTGTCGTCGCTCATGTCCTTGTTGATGTCGATCGTGCTGTAGCGCCCGGAGACCTCGATCTTCTGGGTGACGAAGACGCCGACCTGAGCGATGTAGCCATCCCGATCGGCCCTGTCGTTCGTGCCGGTCTGCTGCACCCTGCGAAGGTAGTAGTCGGCGAGCACGAACAGCCGCTTGTACTTCAGGCCGAAGAAACCCTCCGCAGTGTCCTGGCGCAGGTGATCGGCGGTCTTGAGGAGGCTTTTCTGGATGCTGTTCATGTTGTAGGCGGCGCCGATGGTCCAGTTCACCGTGTCCGGGTGATCGACGGCCGACTCGGACAGCTTGTACTCGCCGTTCGGATCCCAGTGCACGCGCACGGCGTAGAGGTAGCCCACGTCGTCGTTCGCCACCCGGTTGCGACCGTTGCCGTTGAACAGGCCGGCCTCGTATCCGAACTTCTTCTCGAACGAGAGACCCCAGAGCATCGCCCCCTGCTGGCGTGAAGGGGCGAACAGCTCGGAGGCCAGGGACCGGTCGACGAACTCCTGATCTCCGGACGACGTCAGCTCCTGGAGCCCGAACGGGACCTTGAACTGGCCCAGGCGCACGGAGTACCAGGGCTGCCGGGTGATGTCGAAGTAAAGGTCGCGCAGGTCGGGCCGGCGGATGACGGTGCAGGCGGGCCCGACGCAGGCATCCGTGTCGCCTTCGAAGTCATACTGGACCTTGTACTTGATCCAGGAATAGAAGGCGTATCCATCCAGCCGCAGCCGCGCGCGGGGGATGGTGAAAA
>JAYUCR010000445.1:0-3143 GCA_043740165.1 Acidobacteriota bacterium
TGCATCAACCTCGCAAATCCACCTCCATGGGACACCCGTTCTCTTGCGTGCAACACTCTTCGCGCCACCGTGGTAAGGTGGCCCTGCCATGCCGAGTCGCCGAGCGTCGCCCCTGTTCATTTTCATCGCACTCCTGACCTTCGCGGGCCTCTGCGCTCGATCCGCCGCCGAAGGCACCTCCACGATGGCCGGCTCCGTCTGCGACACCCGCGGGCTCGCCATCGCGGGAGCGCGCGTGACGCTGCGACCGGCACGCGGCGGCCCGAAGACCACCAGCACCGACGCCCGCGGAGCGTTTCGCTTCACAGGCCAGCGCGCCGGCGCAATCTACTCGGTGATCGTGGAAGAGCCGGGGTTTCGTTCCGTGCAATACGACGGGTACAGGCTTGAATCGAACCGGACGCGCCACCTCGACGTGCGCTTGAAGCGACCCGGCGAGCGCGACGTCGCGGTCTTTCTCAGCCGCGATCCGTTCCCGTTCGAGGATCTCGCCCGCCGCATTCTCGAAGAGCTCGACGTGACGAGCCGGGTGTTCGATCTCGACGCCGACCCTGAGCCGGATGAGACGGTCCGCCGCGTGCGATCCGAGCGCCCCAATCTCATCCTTGGGGCCGGGCTCAAGACGTCCCGCCTGGTGCGCAGCGAGATCCGCGACATCCCCGCGATCCTGACGCTGGTGAGCGATCCTCGACGCTATGACCTCGAAGCCGCGAACCTCTGTTTCGTGGCCACGAATCCCAACCCGGAGGAGCTTATCCGCCGCATCCAGGCCTTCATGCCGAAGGCGAGAAGACTCGGCCTGGTGTACGACGCACGGGCCTCGGAGCTGGTGTCGCGGGACATTCGCGGCGCAGCACGCCGGGCCGGAATCAAGGTGCTGGAAAGCCCCTGCTACGAGCCCGATCGGCTCGAACAGGCGCTCGACGCCCTGGATGGGCGCATCGACATCCTCGCCGTGCCCTTCGATCCGCTGACCTTCGAGCCTGCGGCCCTCGAACTCGTGACCGGATGGGCCCTGCGGCACCGCGTGCCGCTCGCCGCCCCCGGACCCGATTGGGTTCGCCTCGGCGCGCTTTTCTCCTACGGTGCGACGCCCGCGACCATCGGCCACGATGTCTCGCTGATGGCCTCGCAAATCCTTTTCGAGGGGCGCCAGCCGATCGATTTCCGCCTGCGCGTCCCGACCACGCCGTATCTCGCCTTCAACCAGAATACCGCCATGGCGTTCGGAATCACCCTCCCCGCCGATTTCGTGCCGGACGTGACCTACTGAGGTTGGTCCGGAAGCCGGCGTGCGAAGACTAGGCGAGCGGCCGCACTTCCCGGACCCCGTCGATCTTCCACAACTCGCCGAGGAGCTTCCGGTGCTGCGGGTGCACGTGGCAGTACTGCAGCGTGAGGACGAGGTGGTCGCCGGCGCGGCGCATGCTGAAGGCGTCCTGGTTCTGCCCCAGGGCCCGTAGCGCTTTTTCGATCTCGCGCCGCGTCTTTCCGTGATCGTCGTCGAAGTCGACCTCGCAGTCGCGCCGGAGGCAGCGGCCGAACAGTCGCCGCTCCACCAGCCCCAGCCCGACCTGGACTCCCAGGATGAGGACGGTGCTGGCGATGGCGATGGCGTGCATCCCGGCGCCGATCGCCATGCCGATCGCCGACACGACCCAGATCTGCGCCGCCGAGGTGAGCCCGGTGATGTGACCGCGCGAATGCAGGATGGTGCCGGCGCCCAGGAAGCCGATCCCGGTCACCACCTGGGCGGCGATGCGCCCCGGATCGCCCATCCGCCCGTCCACGATGCCGGCCGCGATGTGGGCCGACAACCACATGAACAGCATCGATCCGAAGCAGATCAGGATGTTGGTGCGGAAGCCCGCCGGCTTCTGCTTGATCTCGCGCTCGACGCCGATCAGCCCGCCGCAGGCGATGGCCAGGAGCGCCCGCGGCAGGAAAGTGACCATCATCTGTCCCATCTCGGAGGCGAACGGGTCGGTCATCGAGGCTCCTGGCTCCTTCGTCGACCAAAGGTATAATCTGCGGCCTCCCGGAGGCAAGGAGAGTCCCGCCGGAAGGCACCGATCCGATGCGCGCACGACTGATACTTGCCGGATTTCTCGCGGGGGCGGTCATCTGGGCGACAGCGAACCCCGCGGCGGTGGCCGCGACCCCCACAGCGACGGCCCCCAGCGCGGCGCCCCCCGCCCCGCCCCCGATCGCCCGCCTCTCCGGGGATGGCTACGCCCCGATCGCCAAACAGGTCATGCCGGCGGTGGTCAACATCTCGTCCGTCCAGGTGATCCAGACCTACGAGCGCTACTCCCCCTTCGGGGCCGATCCCTTCTTCCAGCAGTTCTTCGGCGGCGGGGTTTACGACTACGTCGTGCCGCGCGAGCGGCGGGCGATGAGCCTCGGCTCCGGGGTGATCGTCGACGATCGCGGCACCATCCTGACCAACCACCACGTGGTGGAGAACGCCACCGAGGTGAAGGTGTCGCTCGCCGGCGGACGGGAGCTGGAGGCGAAGATTCTGGGAGTCGACCCGCGCACCGACCTCGCGGCGCTGCGCGTCCCGCTGGGCGGCCTGCCCCACGTTGTCCTGGGGGATTCCGACCAGCTCGAGGTGGGAGACATCGTCCTGGCGTTCGGCAACCCGTTCGGGCTCGGCGGCACCGTGACCATGGGGATCGTCAGCGCCATCGGGCGCGGCAATCTTGGCCTCGCCGACTATGAAGATTTCATCCAGACCGACGCCGCCATCAACCCCGGCAACTCGGGCGGCGCCCTGGTCAACACCAGGGGCGAGGTGATCGGCATCAACACCGCGATCCTGTCGCGCAGCGGAGGGTACCAGGGGGTCGGGTTCGCCATCCCGTCCAACATGGCGCGCGAGGTGCTCGACAGCCTGCTGCGCAACGGGCGGGTGGTGCGCGGTTACGCCGGCCTCAGCGTCCAGGAGCTGACCGCCGATCTGGCGCGCGGCTTCGGCCTGTCCGACACGCACGGCGCCGTGGTCACCGGCATCGATCCCGACGGCCCGGCGGCCGAGGCCGGCCTGCGGCGCGGCGACGTGATCGTGTCGCTCAAGGGCCGCCCGATCGCGACCGATGAGGAGCTGCGGACGCAGATGTCCCGCCTGGGGCCGTCCGAGC
>JAYUCR010000446.1:0-19158 GCA_043740165.1 Acidobacteriota bacterium
CTGTTCTCTTCTTCTAGTATCGCCTTCCGCGACAGGACGATATTGCCGCGCTTGCGGTTCACCTTGATGACCCGCATCTGCAGCTCTTTGCCCTTGAGCGCGTCCAGGTTGCGCACCGGGCGTATGTCGACCAGCGATCCCGGCAGGAACGCTCTCACCCCGATGTCGACGGCGAGGCCTCCCTTGATGCGCTCCTTGACGATCCCGGTGACCGGGCGGCCGTCGGTGTAGGCGCGCTCGATCTCCTCCCAGATCTTCATCTTCTCGGCTTTTTCCTTCGAGAGGACCACATAGCCGTCCCGGTTCTCGGTCTTCTCGAGGAGCACGTCGATCTCGTCCCCGACGTTGACGTGCGGCGTTCCATCGAAGGTATTGAATTCCTCGATGTCGATGATCCCCTCGGACTTGTACCCGACGTCGACGATCACTCCGGCAGGGCTGATGCGCAGGACGCGGCCGCGCACCACCTCGCCTTCGGCCAGGGTGCGGAGCGACTGGTCGTACATCGCCACGAGCTCCTGATACTCGGGGTCGACCGGCTGGTCGTCCGCGGCATGCATCAGGCGCATCGGCGCGCGCTTCTTGGCGGATCGTGGGGATGAAGTGCTGGGGGGCGGGACGTCAAGCCCGTTCATGGGATCGTCGTTGGTGTTCTGCAAGTCCATTCGGTTCGGTTCCTCCCTTTTCGTGGACGTGGCCAATCCTCTTCCCTTTCCTTCAGGGGCGGGCCTTCAGACAGCATCCCGACACTTGACAACAACCGTCTCCAGCTCTGGTCGGGATGGCGCAATCATACGAACCGGGCTTCGGTCTGTCAAGAAGAAAAACTTTGTTTTCATTGGATTACGGGGTTCCGGAGCTGGACCCCGCCGGGCCGGCGTCCGCCAGGAGGGCCCTATCGAGCGCCGCGAGGAAGCGATCGTTATCGGCGCGTGTGCCCACCGACACTCTCACGGCGTCCTTGTACCCGTAAGCCTCCATCGGCCGGACGATGACGCCCTGATGGAGCAACCGCTGGTGCATCTCCTCGCCCGCCAGCCCGGTGCGCACCAGGATGAAATTGGCGACCGTCGGAACAAAGTCCAGCCGTCGGCGGGCAAGCTCCTTTTGAAGATACCGGACCTGGCGCGCGTTCTCTTCGCGGGATCGATCGACGTGATCGGTGTCCCCCAGGGCCGCCAGGGCGCCTGCCTGGGCGGGCGCCGAAGTGTTGAAGGGCGAGCGAACCGCCTCGAGGGCGCGCGCCACCTCGGTGGTGGTCACGCCGAAGCCGATCCGCAGCCCTGCGAGACCATGAATCTTCGAGAAGGTTCGCAGCACCACGATATTGCGGCCGGCTCGCAGGTACTCGGTGCAATCCGGGTAGTCGGCGGAGTCGACATAATCGAAATAGGCTTCGTCCACCACGGTGAGCACGTGGGGGGGCACGCGGTCGAAATAGCGTTCGAAGGCTTCGCGTCCGACGTAGGTCCCGGTCGGATTATTGGGATTGCCGATGTACACCAGCGAGGTGCGCGCATCGCACGCGGCCGCCATCCCGCTGAGGTCGTGGCGCTCTTCCCGCAATGGGACGGACACGAGCGGGGCGTTCATCGCCAGGACGGCGATGCGGTACATGATGAATGCCGGATCGGCCACCACCGCCGTCCTGCCCGGTTCCAGGAAGGTCTTGGCCAGGATCTCCACCAGCTCGGTGGAGCCGTTCCCGAGCACCACCTGCGACGGAGCGAACCCCAGCCGCTCGGAGAGCGCCTGCCTCAGGAGGTAGCCGCTGCCGTCGGGGTAGCGGTGCACGCGCTCCGCCGCCGCCTGGATCGCGTCGATGGCCCGCGGCGACGGCCCGAGCGGGTTTTCGTTGCTCGCCAGCTTGACAATCTCTCCCAGGCCGGTCTGCCGGGCCGCCTCTTCGATCGGCTTGCCGGGAACGTAGGGGGCGATGCGGAGCACATGGTCGGGAATGCGCAGGGTCAACGGCCCTCCTTCAGCCGGCTCACCTCCGAGGGCGTCAAACGGCGGAACGCCCCTGGCAGCAGGTCGCGGTCGGAGATGGGCCCTATGGCGGTGCGGCGCAGCTTGAGCACGGGGTGGCCCAGCCGCTCGAACACCCTGCGGATCTGGTTGCGGCGACCCTCGTAAAGGACCACCTCGATCCAGGTGTTCGTCTGCGAGGAGATGCGCGTGACCGGAGCGGGCAGCGTCCGCCGGCCGTCCAGGAAGAGGCCCCGTCGAACCGTCTCCAGGACGTCACGCTCGAGAATCCCCTTGACCTTGACCCGGTAGACCTTGGGAACATGGTTGGCCGGGTGCGTCAGCCGCAGGGCCAGCTCGCCGTCGTTGGTCAGAACCATGAGGCCTTCGCTGTTCCAGTCGAGCCTGCCGACGGGATAGACGCGCTCCCTCACCCCGCGGAGAAGATCGAGAACGGTCGGCCGCCCGCGCGGGTCGCTCACCGTCGACAGGTACCCTAGCGGCTTGTTCAGCAGGAAGTAGACTGGCCGCTCGGCGCCGCCCAGGGTCACTCCGTCGACGCGCAACCTGTCCGTCAGGGGATCGACGCGCGTGCCGAGCGCGGTGACCACCGTGCCGTTGACCTCCACGCGCCCGCCCTGGATCATCCGCTCGGCCTCCCGCCGCGAGGCCACGCCGCGCGACGCGAGAACCTTCTGCAGGCGGACGCCGGCGGGCGTCTCAGGAGTCGTCGCCGTCGTCGTCGCGTTCGCTCTCATCTTCGGTCCCATCCTCGAATTCCTCGCCTCCCGGCGCCCCCCCTTCATCATCGTCCTCCTCCTCGAACGGGCGGCTCTCCGTCATCGGAGCGTCGCTGGCCGTCGCCAGCGTCAGCGAGGCGGCCAGAGCACCGAACTCCTCCATGGTCGGCAGATCGGCCAGGGAGTTGAGGCCGAAATGGCTCAGGAACTCCTGCGTCGTTCCGTACAGGATCGGCTTCCCCACGACCTTCTTGCGTCCCACCACCCGCAGGAGCCTCTTGTCCAGAAGCGTCTGCAGGACGCCGCCCGGGTCGGTGCCCCGCAGGGCCTGAATCTCCGGCGTGGTGATCGGCTGCCGATAGGCCACGATCGCCAAGGTCTCGAGCGCCGCCCCGGAAAGCCTCCGGCGGTGGCGCGAACGGAAGAGGGCCCGGACCCAGTCCCCCAGGTCGGCGCGGGTCGTCATGCGGTACCCGCCCGCGACACGTATCACCTGAAGCCCCCGATCCTCGGAAGCCCAGAAACGGGTGAGGTCATCCAGCGCCGATTGCAGCGCCTCCTTTCCGGCCTCGGGGAATAGATCCTCGAGATCGTCGATCGTCAACGGCTCTTCCGCCGCGAACACCAGCGCCTCGAGAATGGCCCGCAGGCGCGTCGCGTCGACCGTCGTGGCAGGTGCTTCAGGCATCGACCCGTGTCTCCTCCGCCTCGACCGGCGGCATCTCCTCGGCCAGGATGACCATGATGTCCTCCTGATGGTGGCTCTGGAAGGCGCGCGCGAGCCGGAGGCGAAGCACCTCCAGGAGCGCCAGGAAGATCAGAATACAGCTCAACCGATCCTCTTGCCCGTCGAAGAGCGATCGGAAGGGGACGCGCCGGCGATCGCTTAACAGGTCAATGAGCCAGGCGACGCGCTCCATGAGGCTGACCTTTTCGCGCGTGATGCGCCCCGCGAGGGGCTCGGTCCCGATCCGCTTGAGGATCGCCTGGAACGCGTTCACCAGCGCGTACAGGTCGGCTTCGATTCCCTGCTCGCCGGCGAATTCCTTGACCCGATCAGAAGGCCGCCGGAAGACCAGCTCCATGGCCGCTTCGCGCTCCTGCAGCTGCTCCGCCGCGCGCCGCAGCTCCTCGATCGCCCCGGCCAGGCGGCCCGGAACGACCTCCATGGCGGCCTCGATCTCGGTCTCCGCCAGCGGGTCCGGCGGAAGGAGGCGGCGCGATTTCATGTGCACCAGGGTGGCGGCCATCACGAGATGATCGCCGGCCGCCTCCAGGTCGATCGCCTCGATCAGCCTCAGATATTCGTCGCACTGCCGGACCACCTCGACCACCGGCAGGCCGGTGATGTCGAGCTCGCCGGTGCGCACGAGGTGCAGGAGCAGGTCGAGCGGGCCGCTGAACTGCCCCAGCTCGACGCGTGCGGTGGCGCGCTGATCGACGGCGTCGGGGGCCGGCAGGGTGCTCATCACAACCGCCCGGGATCGAGATGCATGGCCGCTCGCACGAGCTGCATGGTGGCCTCCGCCTCGCGGCGGGCGCGGCGCGCCCCTTCGGACAGGATCTCGCGCACGCGCGCCTTCTGGTCCAGCAGCTCGCGGCGCCGATCCTGGAACGGACGGAGCACCGGCTCGAGATGCTCCAGCAGCATGTTCTTGCATTCGATGCAGCCGATGCCGGCACGCCGGCACTCAATGTCGACTCGGCCCCTGGTGGCCTCGCTGCTGAAGGCGCGATGGAAGTCGAATACCGGGCAGACCTCCGGGTTGCCGGGATCGTTGCGCCGCTTGCGCGCCGGATCGGTCACCATCGTCAGGACCTTCTTGCGGATGGCCTCGGCCGGATCGGAAAGGTTGATGGCATTTCCGTACGACTTGCTCATCTTGCGGCCGTCGGTGCCCGGCAGGCGTGGCGTCCGCGTGGTCAGGGCCTGCGGCTCGGGGAACACCGTGCCGTAAAGGCCGTTGAACCGGCGGGCGATCTCGCGGCACAGCTCGAGATGCGCCAGCTGGTCCTCCCCCACCGGCACCCACTGGGCGCGATAGAGAAGGATGTCCGCGGTCTGCAGCACGGGATAGCCGAGGAAACCGTAATTCGCCAGGTCCCGGTGCTCGATCTGCTCCTGCTGTTCCTTGTAAGTCGGGACGCGCTCCAGCCACGAGAGGGGCACGATCATCGACAGCAGAAGATGGAGCTCGGCGTGCTCCGGAACGTGAGACTGGACGAACAGGGTGGAACGTTCCGGATCGAGTCCGGCCGCCATCCAGTCGATCGCCATCTCCAGGGTGTTTTCGGGGAGCCGCTTGGGGTCCTCATATTCGCTGGTGAGGGCGTGGTAGTCGCAGATGGCGAAGAAGCATTCGTGCGTCTCCTGCAGCCGCACCCAGTTTTCGAGCGCCCCGACCAGATGCCCGATATGCATCGGACCGGTCGGTCGAAAACCGGACAGGACGCGCGCGCGCGACGGTGTCGCCCCGGTGGTCATGATCTCCCGCATCCGGATCGATCGAGCCGGGGGCTCAGGCCTGGCCCCGCGCCGCGGGCGGCGGGCCGCCCGCCTTGAAAATGAGCGCGATCGTGCCCAGGCCGATGCGGTCGCCCGAGGCGAGCGCCTGGGGCTTCCCCGGCACGACCCGCTGGCCATTGATGGTGGTGCCGTTGAGGGCACCGACCTCCTCGATGAGGAAGAACCCGCCGTCCTGAACGACGATGCGGGCGTGACGGCGCGACACCGATCGGTTGATGTCGACCTGCGTCAGGTCGATCTCCGGCCGGCTGCCGGTGACCGGATCATAGCGTCCGATGATCGCCGCACGGGTTGTCATGGTGAAGGAGCGCGAGCCGCCTTCAAGGAGCAGCAGGCCAAGGGCCCCCTCGGGAACCTGCACATCGCCGTTCGCCCCGGGCACGGGGGACGCCGCGATCGGGGGCGTCTCCGGCGCGGGTGCTTCGGCCGGGGCGTCGATGTCGACCGCCGTCTCGGCGGGCGTCGGCCGGCCCGGAGCGACGACGTTCGTCATCGCCTCGATCTTGCGGTTGGCTTCCTGGAGGCGGTTGCTCAGCTTGCGCAGCATGCGGACCGCGATCTCGATGTTCGCCCGGATCATCCGGTCGAAGGTCGTGCTGTTGATCTCGATCAGGTCGCTGTCCTGCATCGCCTCGGCGGCGGTCGTCCGCGGCAGCCCCTCCAGGACCGACAGCTCGCCGAAGAAATCCCCCTTCTCCATGACGGCGAGCTCCTGCTTGAGGCCGTCCCGGACGCGGAACAGCCGGACCTCGCCGGTCTGGACCACATACATCTCGCTGCCGAGGTCCCCTTCGGCATAGACGGACTCGCCCGCCTTGCGGCGGACCATGAGATTCTTAAAAGGATCGGGAGCCATGGCGCTATGTCGAGGATGCGATGCGCGGAATGGCACAGCGCAGCCGGATGATAGTGGAACGTTCGGCGGCAAGTCAATCGGCGCGCAGAGCCACAGAGCGGTAGAATCAGCGCCCCATGCCGCTCCGTTTCGACTCCTTCGCCCTCGCCCGCGGTCTTGGGGGTTCGGGTCTTCTGCTCACGGTCCTGCTGGCGCTGCCGGCGCGGGCCGGTTCGGCCGGCTCTCCGATGCTGCGGTGGCCGCTCGACCGGCCCCCGGTTGTGGTCTCGACGTTCGGCGAGTATCGCTACGATCACATGCACGCCGGTCTCGACCTGTCGACCGGTGGCGCGACCGGCCTCCCGGTCCTGGCCGCGGCCGACGGCAGGATCGTGAGGCTCAAGGTGGAGTGGCGCGGATACGGGAGAGCTCTCTACCTGCGCCATGCCGACGGCCGGACCTCCGTTTACGGCCACCTCGAGCGTTACGAGGAGGCCACCCTCCACCTGGAGTCGATCGTGACAAGGCGCCGCAAGGAATCCGGCACCCGCTATCCCGGTGACATCTATATCGAGCCCCCCCTGACGGTCCGACGCGGGCAAACGATCGCCTACAGCGGCGAATCCGGGGTCGGCCTGCCGCACCTGCATTTCGAGATCCGGGATGCGAACGATCAGCCGGTCGACCCGTTCCGCGCCGGGCTCAAACCACCGGCGGATCCCGCGCCGCCCGTGCTGGAGTCGATCGAGCTGATGGCGGCCGCTCCGACCTCCTACATCGAGGGGACGCTCAGGGAGAAAAGCCTCCCATTACGGCGGCACGGCGACACCTGGGACGTGGTTGGGCCGGTGCGCGTCACCGGTCCGGTCCGCGCCGACCTGCTGGCGTACGTATCCTCGGGCGGGGCCCGCGCCGGGGTGCACAGTCTGACGGCGACGCTCGACGGGGCGCCCCTCTACAACCTCGACCTGCGATCGTTTCGATTCGATCAATACCCTCTCTCCGCGCTGATCTTCGATCACCGGCTGAGCCACCTGGGACCTTCGCGTTACGCGTACCGGATCGGCCGGCTCTCCGGAAACAACCTCGCCTCGGGACCGCCGGTCTCGGGGATCGACCGGAACGGGATTCTCGACCCCGGACCCGGCACCCACACCCTCGTCGTCACGGCGCGTTCCGCGGCGGGAGTGGAACGTCGCGCGCGGGTGACGATTCTCGTCGAGGCGGGGCGGGATCGGCACGTCGAGCCGTCACCATCCTCCCAGGGCGGGAGCCTCAAGCTTCAACCGCTCGCCGATTTCCTGGACCTCCGCCGTGGCGTCGAGGCCGGAGGTCCATTGGGGGTCGACGCGCCCGAGCTTTTCCCCGGCCATGGGGCGATCGCCTGGCGGGCCCTCCCGACCGGAGGCGAAAGCGGCGGGATCGACTACCCGGGAATTCTGCCGGCCCCTTCATCGCACGGCGTCACGTTCCACGGAGGCCAGGTCGGCGAAGCCGACACCTCCCCGCCCGTCCTTTACTTCGCGGGGACGGCCACCGCAATCCGCCACGATGGGGATCACTTCCGGATCGACCTGCCGCCCGGAGGGCGATTCGCTCCCGGACCGATGCTGATCAGCACAGCCCTGGCGGAGGCGGTCCCCGAGGGTCTGCACGCCGAGCGCGACATGGTGGAGGTCCTGCCCGAAGGCGAGGCGTTGAACGCCCGCGCCACCCTCTCGTTTCTCCTAGACGGCCTGGCCGCCGCCGGCCGGTTGGGAATCTATCGATGGGACCCTGTGACCTCGCGCTGGTCTTTCGAAGGGGGCGAGCTCGATCCGAAGGCGACCGCCGTCCAGCTTCCGTTCCGGCGATACGGGCGTTTTGCGCTGCTGCGCGATGACGCTCCTCCCGTGGTGCGCGAGGTGCATCCTCGAGGCGGCTCGGTGCAGCCTGCCCGGGCTCCGGCGATCTCCGCCGCGGTCGATGACGTCGGCGAAGGTCTCAAATTCGACGGGGTTTCTTTTGTCCTCGATGGCGCCGTGCTGGAGTCGGAATTCGATCCCGACCGTGGTACCGCCCGACCGTTCCAGGTTCCAACCCTATCCCCCGGGCGGCATGTCCTGCTTGTGACCGCGACCGACCGGTGCGGGAACCGGGGAGCGCCGATCGAGGTCACCTTCACCGCACGATGAGCCGCGGCGCCTCGGGTCCCTGGGAATCTCCTTAAGGAACCGACGATTGAGCCGGTCTTAATGTCTCCGCTCGTACGACAGCGGCACGATGCTCGATTTGAAGGTCCCGATCAGCGCTCCCATCTCCGCGGCGAGCGCCGCTTCCTTGTCCGGGTTCGGGTCGGAGCTGGCCGCCCCGAGCGCCCGTCCGTGCGCCAGTCCGAGGACGTAATACTCCACGTCCTCGTGGGCGCCGTAAAAAACGTGCGCTTCGACGGAACCTTCGCCGAGACGGTTCTTTATGGTGTCGCGCCACCGCCCGGTGAGACTCCAGGCGTCCTTGTACTTCTTCCACTCCCCCTTCTCAACCTTGAGCCCGTCATCCATGAACTCGAATTCCCCGCACCAGCGGAGATAATCGCGCAGGGTTTTCATGAGCGTCGCCTGGTCGGCGATTCTCTCCTTCTTGTCGACCTGCCGGTAGACGACCAGAAGCTGAATGGTGTCGCCGGGGGCGCCTGTGCGCACCCGGAAGTAGCCGTTGTATTGATCCGAGCCGGGATAGGTTCCGATGATCCCGGTCGGAAACCGGCCCTTGGCGCTGGCCGCGATCGGGGCGAACTCCCATTCCTTGCGCATCGGCGTCGCCTTCCCGAAATCGAAGACGATCTTGTTGTACTTGTTCAGAAAGCGCTCGAGGCCGCCGACGACGTTGGAGTAGATGAAGAGATCGTAGGTCGCGTCCTGCAGCTTGGTGGTCTGCCGCTGCCCTTTCTCATCCGTGTAGCCGATTTCCAGGCCGGGAAGCGTGATCTGGTTGAGACGGCGCGCCAGCTGCAGCTCATTGGGGATGACGACGTACTGGCGATGCTTGTAGGTCGGCAGGCTGGCCACGAAGGTGTTCCCTTCGATCTTCCTGGCCGAGGACTGCTCGCCCGTCGCTTCCGTGCCGACATCGCGCTGGTAGGTCTCCTTCACCGAGACCCCGTCCGGGTAGGTCTGCTTGAACGTCACGTCCGTGAAGGTGCGCCCGCTGATGTTGTAGACGAGCATGTTGGTGATCAACGAAAACTTCTCCGAGCCGCTGTCGAACTTGGCCGCGTAGGAGGGATAGGGGGTGAACAGCGGGGCGTCCTGGGCGCTCTCCTGCGCCGGGATCGGCGTCGAAACCGCGAGCGCCAGAAGAGCGGCGTTGAGGAAACGATTCGATTTCATTCTGGGAGGTTCCTCCTGGCGGCGGGGAATCCGCGCCGCCTCGCGATGGCGCCTACGGGTCTTTCGGTAACCGCTCCCGGGCAGCGGATTATAGCATGCGCTCCGCGGGCTGTCGGGCGGCGCGGGGTGCGGGCAGCATGCTGAGAGCCAGCCCGAAGAGGGCCGCCGCCAGGATCAGGGAAAGCGTCGAGCCGGGAGCGCGATCATGGTCGAGATGTCCGGAGACCGCCAGCGCGATCGAGACCATGTTGTTGACGGCATGGGCGAGCATGGACGGAACGAGGCTCCCGGTGACCTGGCGCAGGTACGCGAGGAAGAAGCCCAGTCCCGCCACGCCGACGAGCCGCCACGGATCGAAGTGAAACAGGCCGAAGATCACGGCCGAAGCGGTGATGCAAAGCATCGGCGGGTGCAGCCATCGCGCCAGGCCGCTCTGCAGGAAGCCGCGGAACAGCAGCTCTTCGGACACGGCGGGGACGATGGCGACCACGATGAGGAGCGCCATGAAGTCGCTCGGTCCGCGAGTGCGCAGCAGTTCGTCGAACAGGGCCCGCACGACGGGCGGGGTCGGCATGATCCGTTCCTGCCAGGCGCCGTACCGTGTCAGCAGATGATTGAGCGCCAGGGCGCCAAGGAACGCGGCCGCCAGGTGGCGCGGCCGGATCGGTGACCAGGGCAGCACGGCCCGCGGGTCGAGGTAAAACCAGCGCACCGCCAGCACGGCCGGGCCCGCGATGAAAAAGACCTGGCTCACGAGCAGCCCGATCCGGGCGTTCTGCAATTGCAGGAGCGACCCCGGAAACAGGTTGAGGAAGAAAGCCAGGCCGGCCACGAGCAGCATCTCCCGCTGCTCCGGCGCCTGGCGCAGGATCGCGGCGCTCGACCCCGCGGGAACCGGGGATACCCCGCCGGCGGGTGGCCGGGGGGCCGGAGCGCATGGCGGGCGCTCAGCCCGAAAGGCGGACCTTCAGTCTCAGGAGGATCTGCAGGGAGCGGCCATCGAGGTCGACGCGAACCGGGATCTCGATCTCGCGCTCTTGTCCCGGGGTCACCGTGCCGATGGCCAGCGGTGTCACCAGCGTGGCGGAGGGGTCGTTCGGATCGAGCTCGTCCATGAGATCGATCGGATCCTCGGAATCAAGCGTCTCGTCTTCGGTGGGGATTGCCCGCGCAGCGATGGCCTGGGCGGCGGCCCCTCGTGCGCTGGCGGTGGATAGGGAGGCGGGGCCCGGGCGCATGGCCGGTCGCATGGCGGAGGGGTGCACCCTCACCGGGGTCGGCTCCGGTTCCTCTTCCTCCAGGACGTCTGCCTCCAGCTCGAACGCATCCTCTTCTTCCGCCGGCCGCTCGGGCGCCAATTCGTCCACGAGATCTATGACGTCGTCGGATTCTCCCGAGGCGCCGTCCGCCGCGCTCAGGGCGTCGAGTGCCCGATCTTCCGGGGGAATGGCCGCGGCCCGCGGGCCGTCCGAGTTGCGGCGCGCCGGTTTTTCGTCGTGCGCCCGGCGCGCCACGGGAGTCGCAGGTGCTACCGCAGCGGTATCGCGGGCGCCTGCGGCGGCGCCCGTCCCCTCATCCAGGCGGTACTTGGACGACAGGTTGTTCAGCACCAGCTTGGTCACGGCTTTGAGGGTGTCCTCCACCCCGATGCCGGTCATGGCGACCGCCTCGTAGAACGGGGCGTTGTGCCGGTTGATGCGGGTATTCATCTCCTCGATCGAGGCCAGGTTCGGCAGATCGCGCTTGTTGAACTGCATCACGAGCGGGATCTCCTCGATCCGGATCCCCATCTCGCGGAGGTTTTCATCCAGGTTGCGATAGCTCTCGATGTTGGCTTCCAGCATCTTCGCCTGCGAGTCGGCGACGAACACGACACCGTCGGCCCCTTTCAGGACCAGCTTGCGCGTGGAGTTGTAGAACACCTGTCCCGGGACCGTGTACAGCTGCACGCGCGTGTGCATGCCGCGGATCGTCCCGAGCTCGATCGGCAGAAAATCGAAAAAGAGGGTGCGGTCGGTCTTGGTGGCGAGAGACAGCATCTTTCCCTTCTTGACGCTGTCAGGGAGGGAGCTGTAGACGAACTGAAGATTGGTCGTCTTACCGCAGAGCCCCGGCCCGTAGTAGACGATTTTGGCTGTCAGTTCGCGTGTCGAGTAGTTGAAAAGGACCATCCGCTCTCCGGAGGCCCGGGGAATATAGCATCCGCCCCGGGGGGCGTCAACGCGCGCGGGCGGCCCTTTCGTGTCAGCGGGAGTCTTTGCGACGGCGGAACAGAAGTGTGATGGGCGAGAGGTCGAGGCCCAGGCGCTCGCGCAGTCTGCCCTCCATGTAGCGACGGTAGGCGGGATCGACTCTGCGGCCGTTGCCGAAGACCACGAAGCAGGGCGGGGCCCCCGGGGCCTGGCTGATGTAATGGAAACGCACCTCGCGACCCCCGTCCGCGGGCGGGTGCTTTTCGGCGATCACGGCCTTGAGGGCGCGGTTCAGGTCGGTCGTGGGGAATCGTCGCAGGCTTTGCTCCCGCACCAAGGCCAGCGTCTTCAGGAGTGTCCCCAGGCCCTTCCCGGTCTTCGCCGAAAGCGGAATGGCCGGGACATGCCGCGAGAATCGCAGCTCCTCCCGCATCGAGGCGGCGCGCGCCTCGGCGCTCGGGCCGTTCGGGTCGAACAGATCGATCTTATTGACGGCCAGGACCGCCGGCTTGTGGCTGTCCGTGACGAGACCGAGGAGCGCACGGTCCTGGTGCTGAACCCCTTCAACGCCGTCGACCAGCGCGATGACGATTTCGGAACCCTCCAGCGCCTGCCGTGCCTTCAGCACGCTCACCCATTCGACCTCTCCCGCCCCGGCCGTCCGGCGCCGTATCCCCGCGGTATCGAGGATGCGGTAGATCGTGTCATTCAGGGTGAAGGTGGCGTCGACCGGATCGCGCGTCGTCCCCGGCATCTCGGAGACCACGGATCGCTCATCGCGGATGATGCGGTTGAACAGGGACGACTTGCCGACGTTGGGTCGGCCGATGATGGCGAGCGGAACCCCGATCGTGGAATCGACCGGGACGCTCGCGGGCAGGTGCGCGAGAATCGCATCGGTGAGATCGTCGATGCCCCGTCCCTGCTCGGCGGAGACCGGCACAACATCGCCCAGACCGAGGCGGTACATCTCGAACTGGTAACCCTCCTGCCCGCGCGAGTCGATCTTGTTCGCGACCGGGATGATCGGTCTTCCCGACGCCCGCAGCAAGGTTGCCACGTGCTCGTCGGATCCGGTCAGCCCGGCGCGGGAATCGATGATGTAGAGGATGACGTCGGCTGCCTCGATCGCCTTGAGCGCCTCGGCCCGCACCCGCTTCCCGAGATCATCCTTGGGTCCCGTGACGACACCACCCGTGTCGACCAGCGTCACGATGCGCCCACCCAGCTCGCAGTCGGACATCAGCCGGTCACGCGTCACTCCTGGCTGGTCCGCGACGATAGCCTGCCGCCGCCCCAATAAGCGATTGAAGAGCGTGGACTTGCCCACGTTGGGCGCGCCGACGATGGCCACCACGGGATGCGGCATTTGGAGGAGAAATCCTTTCGGGACAATGGAATATAGCACAGCCGACGGGCCGGCCATCTTGACACCCCGGAGCTAGATTCCTATAATTTCAGTAAGTTACGTTGAACTTGGGCAGGAACCTCAGGATTTGGAGAGGCCAGGAATGATTAAGACCGATATCATTAATAATGTCGCCAAAATAGCCGATATCACCCGGGTTCGAGCGGTGGTTGCGGTCGAGGCCATCCTGGATGCCATGAAGGAATCGATGCGCCGCGGCGAGCGTATCGAGTTGCGCGGCTTCGGGGTCTTCCAGGTGAAGCCCCGGAAGAAGGGGATCGGCCGCAATCCGCGCACCGGCACCGAGGTGCGCATCCCCCCCGGCAAGACCATCCGCTTCAAGCCCGGCAAAAACCTGAGGAATCTCAGGTAGTTGGACAGCGCCAGTCCACGCCGCCCCTTCCATCCGCTGGTCAATCTGATCTGCCTGGTTCTGACCGGCGTAACAACCCTCATCGCCGGAGCGCTCATGGCGGGCAGCGCCCCGATCTCCGGCGCCACCCTGTCGCAGCTCTTGAGTCATCCGGGAAACTGGGGTGCCGGGTGGGCCTATGCCTCCACAGTACTTCTGATCCTGGGCGCCCACGAAATGGGGCACTACGTCGCCTGCCGGCTCTACAGGATCGACGCCTCGCTCCCCTTCTTCCTCCCCGGGCCGAATCTTTTCGGGACTTTCGGCGCGGTCATTCGCATTCGCGCCCCTTTCACCGATCGCCGAGCCCTGTTCGATGTCGGCGTGGCCGGACCCATAGCAGGGTTCGTGGTCGCATTGCCGGTCCTGTTCTACGGCCTTCTGCACTCGACGGTGTCGGCCGAGGCGCCGCGATCGGGCGAGGTGGCTCTCACCTCCTGTCTTCTCCTGAACTGGCTCTATCCTTATTTTTTTTCGGTCGGATCGGATGTCTCGATTCACCTGCACCCCACCTTCGCCGCCGCGTGGCTGGGGCTGTTCGCCACCTCGCTCAACCTGTTGCCGATAGGTCAGCTCGACGGGGGGCATATGCTGTTCGCCCTCTCGCCGCGTGCGCATCGCATCGTCTCGCGCGCCGGAATCCCGTTGCTCTGCGGCGGGGGGTGGCTCAGTGGCGGGTATCACCTGGTGCTGTTCGGGGTGCTGTTCGCGATCCTCGGTGTCCGTCACCCGCGCCCCATTGACGAGATCACTCCTCTCGGCCCGGGCCGGGTGGCACTGGCCGTTCTCGGCGGCATCATCTTCATCATCTGCTTCTTCCCCATGACCCCGCAGCTTCTCTGAGCCCGCCGAGGAGCCGTCTTCGGTCAGGACGGTGACCCGCCATGGACTCCGTCCGTCCGTGCGGACGCTCACCGCGCCGTCGCGATCGGTGCGCAGCACCCGGGAGCGATGTCGCGCCAGCCGCCGCACCACCTCCGGCGCGGGGTGCCCCCACGGATTGGAAGCGCCCACGGAAACCAGCGCCAACCGGGGCGCGACCGCTTCGAGGAACCGCTCACCACTCGATGTGGCGCTGCCGTGGTGGCCGACCTTCAGGACCTCGGCGTGCAACAGGCGGCCGCTTCGGACCAGATCGTCCTCGACGGGTCCCTCCATGTCGCCGGTGAGCAGGACATCGCGATCGCCGAACGCGATGCGGAGCACGAGCGAATCGCCGTTCGCCGCGCCCGGACCCCGGTGTGCGAGCGACACCGGATGCAACACCTCGAGGCGCGCTCCCCCGACCGACAACCGCACCCCGCGACGCGGAGAAACGACGGGCGATCCGTCGGAGGCCGCCAGTGCCTCGAGGCGACGCACCGCCGCGTCGTCGCGCGGCATCGATCCCAGCCAGACGGCGTCCGGGTGGAACTGGCGCATGATCGATGCGGCGCCGCCGATGTGGTCGCGGTGCGCGTGGGTGATCGCCAGGAGATCCAGGCGGAGGAGGCCCAGGCTCCTGAGGGCGGGGCCGACGACGCGCGCCCCGATGTCGAAATCTCCATGACTCATCCCGCCGGCGTCGATGAGCAGGGAGAACCCGTCGGGAAAGCGGACGAGCACGGCGTCTCCCTGCCCGACATCGAGCACCGTCACCTCGAGCCGGCCGGTCGGGCGCTGGAACCGGCCGCGGGCCACCGTCATGGCACAGCAGACGACCAGGAGGATCGCGGCGGCGCGACGCACGGCGGGCCGCCGTGACAGGGACAGTGCTATGAGGCCGGCGCCTGCGGGAGCGAGGAGCCAGAACGGCGGCGGGAGCACGTAAAGAAAGCCTCCGGGAAGCGCGGCGCAGAACGTTGCCGCCTGGCGCAGGAGGCTCAGGAGCCGGGCGGCGACGATTCCAAGGAGCCCTGCCGCGCCAGGTGCCAACGGCTCCGCCAGCACGATGCCGCCGGCGAGGAAGAGCGACAGCGCGGCGATCGGCCCCACCACCAGGTTGGCCAGGAGGGCCGCGGGAGTGAGCTGGTGAAAATGCCGCGCGCTGAATGGGGCCGTCGCGCACAGCGCGCCCACGGAGGCCCGCAGGGAGACCAGGACGAAATCCAGCACACCATGCACGGCGGATCGAGCCGGCCCGCCGGCGTTCGAGCCCGGGCGTGCCGTGGCCAGCAGCCCGAGGGTCGCCGCATAGCTCAGCTGAAATCCGGCATCCTCTATCCAGGCCGGACGCGCTCCCAGGATGAGGAGCGCGGAGACCGACACCGACCCGGCGGCCGACACTCGCCGGGAGGTGAGACGGCCGAAAAGATGCACCATCACCATGAGGGCGGCGCGCGCGATCGATCCGCCGCCGCGCACGACGCCCCAGAAGAGGGCCACCGCGACAAGGAGCGCCACGAGGCGGCCCCGCCACGGCAGGGGCGCCATCGACAGCAGTCCGGCGCAGGCGAGCATCACGAGTGCGACGTTGAAGCCGGAGAGGGCGATGATGTGGTAGACGCCGCTGCGCTGCAGCGCCTCCTCGAGCGCGGGAGGGAGGGACTGGCGCTCCCCGACCAGCAGGGCCGCCAGGAACGCCGAGGTCGCGCCGCGATCCCGGGGGGTCGATCGCTCCAGGGACGCCACGAGCCGGCGGCGCAGATCCGGGAGGAGCGATTCCCAGGCGCGGGATGGTGTGACGCAATGCCTGAAGAGTCGCACGCTCTTCACGGTGCCGGTCAGTTGAATGCCCCGCGCCTCGAGGTACCGCGGGTAGTCGAACGAGCCGGGGTTGCGGAAACGGTGCGCCCTCATGACACGCGCCGTCGTTTCGATGCCATCGCCTTCGCGCCACGGCAGGGCCGCGGTGGCCGGGAGCGGTACGCCTATCCTCAAGCGCACGACACCCGGCGTCGGCTCCATTTGGGCGCCCCCCGCCGGGACCCGCGAATTTTGCAGCCGGACGACCATGGCCACGCGATCGTCCGGAAGCCGCTCCAGGTCCTCGATGCGCCCTGCGATGCCGACCGGAGTCACCCCCGCGACAAAGCCGCGCGCCCGCCACCCCCGCAAGAGGCGGGCGGAACAGTCACGGTGCTGATCAAGGGCTTGCGCGCCGACCCCGAGGATGGCCCAGATCACCAGCGGGGCCATCCGGCGCGCGCCCCCAGGATGTCCGGCGACCCACGCGCCCAGTGCGATCAGGACCACGCCGGCCACGAGAAGCGCATCGGTCGAAGCGGCATGCCGATGCCGGACCAGCGCCGCGACGAGCCCCAGGACGAAGGCGGCCGTGCGAGCCAGAAGGTGGAGACCAGAGGCCGAAGCGAGACCGGCACGGGTCGGCCGGGACATGGCACCGCCCTCGACCCGGCTCTCCGTGCGGGAAGGACTACCCTAGCGCACCGAGGACCCGGCGATCAAGCGTGGTGTCAGTCGAAAAGCGTCAGGCGCGGAAGCCGGCATCGCGCGCGCAGGAGGCGGGCCTCCGCAGCGTCGCGCGTGGCGGCCAGCGCTTCCGGGGTCATGCGGCTACCGGCATCGCCCAAGGCGGCGGCGGCATCGCGCGCCAGGGAGTCCCACTCCCCTATCGGCAGCGCGTTGCGCGCCGCATCGAGCAGGCCGGCATCGAGCTGCTCCAGGGCTTGCTCCAGGGCGCCCGGGGCGGGGCGGGCGGACACGAGCCCCTTCCTCAGGAGTTTGAGCTCGGCCGCGGTCGAAGCCAGCGTGCCGACCAGGCGGTCGCGGCCGGCCTCCGAAGCGAAGGCCATCGACTCGCGCACGCGTCGTGTGAGTCGTCCCAGGTGTCGGGCCAGGGTGCGCTCGACCGAGGAGCCCCGGGCCGCCGCGGAGCCTGGTTCGGTCGTGGCGGGACGGCCGGCCTCGACCCCCCGCAGTCCGAGGTAGATCTCGTGCAGCCCGAGGACCTCCTGCCGGCAGTAGGACAGGGAGTTGATCCGCCGCGCGGTCGGCGCGCGTCGCGCGTAGGCATCGAAGCAGTTCTCAATCCCCTGGAGCACGACCCGCAACGGGATCCCGGCGCGCTGCCATTCGCCGATCAGCGCCCAGTCCCGCGGGGCCAGCAGGAGTGGCGCGCCGCGGCGGCGGTTGAACG
Source organism: Acidobacteriota bacterium (assembly GCA_043740165.1). GTDB lineage: Bacteria > Acidobacteriota > Polarisedimenticolia > Gp22-AA2 > Gp22-AA2 > JAYUCR01. The sequence continues at coordinate 17,529 of JAYUCR010000446.1, forward strand.
CATCCTCGATGGCCCGAAAGTAGCCATCGGGCTCCTCCGGCGCCGTCATCGATTGCGGTCGTAGAGGAGTCGGAGCCCTTCGAGGGTGAGGTTGGGATCGACATCGTCGAGGAGGCCCTGCAGCTCCGCCTGGAGCGGGATGCTCAGCCCGCCCGTCCCGAGCGTCCGAACCGCGCCCCCCATCTCTTCCCGCATGCGGGCCAGGATCCCCTGCACCAGGCCGACGTATCCGAAGAAAAGGCCCGATTGCAGCGAGTGAATCGTGTTGCGGCCGATGACGTGTGGCGGCCGGCGGACGTCGACCCGTGGGAGACGGGCGGCGCGCTGGAAGAGCGCTTCGGCGGCGATCGACAGGCCGGGTGCTATGGCGCCGCCCATGTACTCGCCGCGGGCGTTGATGGCGTCGAAGGTCGTGGCGGTGCCGAAGTCGACGACGATCACGGCGCCCTTGACGCGCTCGAACGCGGCGACCCCGTTGACGATGCGGTCGGCGCCGACCTCCTGCGGGTTGTCGCAGAGGATCGGCATGCCGGTCTTCACCCCCGGCTCGACGAACAGCGGCCGGATGTGGAAATACTGCTGCGCCATGGCCTCCAGCGTGCTGTTCAATGGGGGCACCACGGAGGCGATGATCAGGGCGTCGATGGTGCCGAAGTCGATGCCGGCGAGCATCATCAGATTGCGGGTGAGGATGCCGTATTCATCGACCGTCCGATCGCGCACGGTCGTGAGGCGCCAGTGGGCCAGGAGTCGGCTCTGGTCGTAGACGCCCAGGACCGTGTTGGTGTTGCCGACGTCCATCACCAGCAGCATCGTCAGCTCACGGAAGGAGGGACGGGACGATTTCGCCGAAGGGGATGCGCTTGGTCACGCCGCCGGGGCCGCGCAGGAGGAGCGCGCCTTCCTCGTCGATGCCGGCGAAGGCACCCTCCATGCGGCCGCCCGGACCTTCGATGGCGATCGGGGCGCCGATCGGGAGCGCCGAGAGCGATTCCCATTCGCGCAGCAGGGTGCCGGGGCCGTCGCGCAGCAGGCGAGCGTAGCGCCGCTCGAACCCCTCGAGGATGCTGGCGAGGATTGGGGCGCGATCCTCGGGCACCCCCTTCTCGATGCGCACCGAGGTGGCGAGCGGCAGCACGTCACCCGGGAAGTCGGTGTCGGCCTGATTGACGTTCACCCCGATCCCGACGACCATCTCGCGAATCTCCGGCTCCGATCCGCGCACCTCCCCCAGCACGCCGGCGATCTTCCTCCGGCCGACCAGCACGTCGTTCGGCCACTTGATCCGGGCCGAGAGCGCACAGACCTCGTTGAGCGCATCGGCCACCGCGACCGAAGCCATGAAGGTCACGAGCGGGGCCCGCGGTGCCGGGATCGCCGGGCGGAGGATGAGCGAGGCATAGATGCCGAGATAGGGCGGCGAGCTCCAGGAGCGCTCCCTGCGCCCGCGCCCGGCGGTCTGCTCCTCGGCGAGGACGAGACCGCCCTCCGGCTCCTCGGCCGCCGCCAGCTCCAGCGCGCGTTCGTTGGTCGACCCGATGGTCGGATAATAAAAAATCCTGTGGCCGAAGACCGCCGCCCGAAGAAAGCGCTGCAGTGCCGCCGGTGTCAGGGCATCCCCCGCCGCGGG
>JAYUCR010000447.1:0-7615 GCA_043740165.1 Acidobacteriota bacterium
ATCGTCCGGGGCCGGGACGCGCGGAGCCCTATGCCATCTCCGACGCGCAGGTTGTCGACCTGGCCAAGCTGCAGATCGCGTCAGCCTACTACCGGGTGAGCCCCTACACCATCGTGGGTGAACGCCAGCGCGGGGTCACCGTCGAGCGCTTCGCGGTGATGCGCGGCCGCCCCTCCGGCACCATCGACGCCGTGAATCGCTCCGAAGGTCCGAAGGGCGCCAAGCGGCCGGCGCGCGGCCACGGAAACGGCCACGGCCAGGGCGAAGCCTCCGACCGCCACTAGGAGCCTGTCCTGGCCCCAGGGCCGGGTCCGATTCGCGCTATGATGCGGCCCGCGCCGCCCGGATGATCGCAAGCCCGGCGGCCACCGAGGGCCGACCATGGGAATCGCCACCGATGCCATCCATGCCGGCGTGCGCCCGGACCCCACCACGGGCGCGGTCATGACGCCGATCTATCAGACCTCCACCTATGTCTACGAAGGGCTGGGGCGCGGCAAGGGATACGACTACGCCCGGACCATCAACCCGACCCGATCGGCCCTGGAGGAGAACCTGGCGGTCCTCGAGGGCGGCCTGGCGGCGTATGCATTCGCCTCCGGCATGTCGGCGATCAACACGGTCATGACCCTGTTGAAATCGGGCGATCATGTCGTGGTCGGCAACAACGTCTACGGCGGAACCTACCGACTGTTCTCGAAGGTGCTCGAGGACTTCGGTCTGCGTTTCAGCTACGTCGACACCTCCCGGATCGAGAACATCGAGCAGGCGCTGCGCCCCGAGACCCGGATGGTCTACATCGAAACACCCACCAACCCGATGATGATCCTGACCGACATCGCCGCCGTGGCCACGCTCTGCCGGTCGCGCGGGCTCGTCAGCGTCGTCGACAACACCTTTCTGACGCCCTGCCTGCAGCGCCCCTTGAAGCTGGGGGCCGACATCGTCGTGCACAGCACGACCAAGTACATCAACGGCCACTCCGACAGCGTGGGCGGCGCCGTGGTCCTGACCAAAGCCGAGCATGCGGAGCGGATCAAGTTCGTGCAGAACTCCGCCGGCGCCATCCTCTCGCCGTTCGATTCCTGGCTGGTGCTGCGCGGCATCAAGACGCTGCCGTTGCGCATGCAGGCGCATGACGCCAACGGGCGGGCGGTGGCCGCCTTCCTCGCGCAGCACCGCAAGGTGGAGAAGGTCCTCTATCCCGGGCTGAAGAACCATCCGCAGCACGAGCTGGCCACGCGGCAGGCCAGCGGGTTCGGCGGCATGATCTCCTTCGTGATCGGCGAGGGGGCGGACGTGACGCGCTTCTTCGACGGCCTGCGGCTCTGCGCGCTCGCCGAGAGCCTCGGCGGCATCGAAACGCTGGTGTGCCAGCCTTCCAGCATGACGCACGCCTCGGTTCCTCCGGCCGACCGCGCCCGCATGGGAATGACCGACAGGCTGGCGCGCATCTCGGTCGGCTGCGAGGACGTGCCGGACATCATCGCGGATCTCGAACAGGCGCTCGCCGGCGCCTGATGGGTCTTGCTGCCCCCGGCGCCCCCCGCTACAATGGCGCGCCGTCTCGCACCCGATGCGGACCTCTGGTCAGGAAGGGAGAAAGCCCATGAGAAGGATCTGCCGCGCGATCGCCACGCTGGTGTTCCTGGCGGCTCTCGGCCTGCTGCCGACGGTCATCCTGGCCCAGGAGGAGCCGGAGCTCATCCCCGAGGCGCCGGCGCCCGGCAAGGAGGCCGCCCCGGCGCTCGATACGACCCCCCCGGCGACCGCCAACGGTCCGCTGCGTCCGATCCTCGATTTTCAGCGCTGGCGTGAGATGACGGCGAGGGAACGGCAGACGTTCGTGGAAGGCGCGGTGCAGACTCTTTCGGCCGTGGCGTTGCGCCTCCGCAGCCAGCTCGATGTGGACAGCCGCGTCCCGCCCGAGAATCTCGCCGCCGTCGTGCGCGTGGTGTACGAGTCGTATCCGAAATTCGCTCCGGCGGCCTACCTGCGCGAGATGGAGAGTATCTATCTGAAGACCGAGGGCCAGAACCTGTCGATGCAGGAATGCTTTCAGCAGGCCTTCAGGAGGATCAACGCCCGGTGAGACAGGCCTCGGTCAGGGTGTGTCCCGGCCGTGCCTGACGGAACTGCCGATCCAGGCGAGCACATTCGGCTCGCCGTCCACCACCGGCAGCGCGAGGATCTCGGGGAGCTCGTAGGAGTGCAGCTCCTTGATGGTCCGCCGGAGGTCCTCGAACGCGGCCGGCGTCGTCTTGATCACCAGGAGCTGCTCGTTCTCATTCCAGATCTTCCCCTTCCAGCGGAACACGCTCCGGATCATCGGCACCAGGTTGACGCACGCCGCCTCCTCGCGCTCGACGAGCGCCTGGGCGATCGACATCGCTTCCTTCTCGGTGGAGGCGGTGCACAGCACGATGAGGACGTTGGGGGCCGTCATGGCGGCGATTATAGGAGCCGCGCCGGAAGCCCGTCAAGAAACGCGCCCGGGGCGGAGGCATGATCCGGTTCGGCACGTCGGGCTGGCGGGGGGTGATCGCGGAAGCGATCACGGTCGGCAGCGTGCGGCGCGCCGCGGCCGCCGTCGCCCGGCACCTGATCGCAACGGGTGAGGCGCGTCGGGGGGTGCTCGTCGGGTACGACACGCGGTTCCTCTCCGGCCGCTTCGCGCAGGAGGCGGCGCAGGTGCTCTCCGCCCACGGCCTGCCGGTCCTCCTGTCCGCGACCGCGCTGCCGACCCCGGCGGTGGCGTTCGCGGTGCGCTCCGGCCGGCGCGCCGCCGGCATCACGATCACCGGCGGCTACGAAGCCCCGGAATGCAGCGGCTTGAAGCTGACGATGGCCGGGGGCGCGCCGGCGACGCGCGACGTGACCGATGCCGTGGAGCGGTTCGCCGCGGAGGCGATGGAGGCGGACCCTCACGGCGATCGGCCGGGCCGCCGCCGGGTCCGCCCCGGAACCCTCCGTACCGTGGACCTCAAGGCGGCCTACCTCCGCCAGCTCGGGCGGCAGGTCCGCCTGCCGCGGATCCGCCGGGCGCGCCTGCGGATCGCCTGCGATCTCCGCCGCGGCGCCGCGACCGGTTACCTCGACGGCGCGCTCTCCCGCGCCACGCGCCATCTCGAGATCCTCAACGGCACCCCGCACCCGGAGTTCGGCGGCGAGAATCCCGATTGCGGCGAGCCGCATCTCAAGGCGCTGGCCCGCGCCGTGCGTCGCGGCCGGCTGCACCTGGGCCTGGCCACCGACGGCGACGGCGCCCGCTTCGGCATCATCGACCAGGGGGGATCGTTCGTCCCCCCCGGACCGTTCCTGGCTCTCCTGGCCGACTACCTGATCCGCGAGCGTGAGATGCCGGGAGGGGTGGCGCGCAGCGTGGCCACGACCCACCTCCTCGACGCGGTCTGCGCCGAGCACGGCCGGACCCTGCGCGAAACGCCGGTCGGATTCAAGCACATCGGCCGCCTGCTGCAGGGCGGCGAAACGTTTCTCGGCTGCGAAGAGGGCGGTGGCGTCGGGCTCGCGGGCCACCTTCCGGACAAGGACGGCGTGCTGGCGGGTCTGCTGGCGGCGGAGATGGTGGCGGTGCGGCGGCGGCCGCTGCGCGATCAGATTCGGGATCTTCTGGCGCGGATTGGGCCTCTTCACGGCCGGCGAATCGATTATCATGTCGACGCTGCGGCGCGCGATCGTGTCCTGCTCCGCCTGCAGGATTTGCCGTCGGCTTTCGCGGGGCGCGCGATCCGGCGCGTCGACGACGCCGATGGTCGCAGGATGCACTTCGCCGACGGCGCCTGGATCCTGATCCGCGCCTCGGCGACCGAGACGATCGTGCGCTGCTATGTGGAAGGCCGCACCGCCAGGGATCTCGAACGCCTCACGCTGGCGGCGCGCGAGCTGATCACGAAGGGCTAGGCATCATGGTCAAGATCTCAGACGTCTCGGCGCGGGAGATCCTCGATTCGCGCGCCAATCCGACCGTCGAGGTCGAGGTGATCCTCGACGACGGCAGCGTCGGGCGCGCCGCGGTCCCCTCCGGGGCCTCGACCGGATCGCGCGAGGCGCTCGAGCTGCGCGACGGCGATCCGGCCCGGTTCCGCGGCAAGGGTGTCCTGAAGGCGATCCACAACGTCATCGCGGTCCTGCGTCCGGCGGTGTATGGCCTCGATCCAGGAAGCCAGGAGGTCCTCGACGCCCGGCTTCGCGAGGTCGACGGCACGCTCGATTGCTCGCACCTCGGCGCCAACGCCCTGCTCGGCGTGTCGCTCGCCGCCGCGCGCGCCGCCGCCGCCAGCCGGCGCCTGCCGCTCTACCTGCACCTCGGCGGCGAATCGGCGCGCGACATCCCGGTGCCGCAGTTCAACATCCTCAACGGCGGGATCCACGCCGACAACAACGTCGACATCCAGGAGTTCATGATCGTGCCGCTGGGGGCCGGCACCTTCCGCGAGGCGCTGCAGATGGGCGCCGAGGTGTTCCACGCCTTGCGCGATCTCCTCAAGAAGCGCGGGCTGCGGTCCGGCCAGGGGGACGAGGGGGGATGGGCCCCGGATCTCAAGTCGAACACCGCGGCGGTCGAGCTCGTGGTGTCGGCCATCGAGGCGGCCGGCTACGCCCCGGGGGAGCAGATCGCCATCGCCCTCGACGTGGCGGCCTCGGAATTGTTCCGCGACAGCGCCTATCTCCTGACGAACGAGCAGCCGCCCCGCCGCACCTCCGAGGAGATGGTGGCCTTCTACGAGCAGCTCGTCCGCACCTGGCCGATCGTTTCCATCGAGGACGGGCTGGCGGAGGAGGACTGGACGGGGTGGGAGAAGCTGACGGCGGCGCTCGGCGGCACGGTGCAGCTGGTCGGCGACGATCTCTTCGTCACCAACGTCGCCATCCTCGAGGAAGGGATCCGCCGCAACGTGGCCAACTCCATCCTGATCAAGCCGAACCAGATCGGCACCCTCACCGACACCATCCGCGCCATCAACACGGCCCGAGCGGCCGGCTACACCACGGTCATGTCGCACCGATCGGGCGAGACGGAGGACCCGTTCATCGCCGACCTGGCGGTCGGCCTCAACCTCGGGCAGATCAAGACCGGGGCACCCTCGCGCGGCGAGCGGGTCGTGAAGTACAACCAGCTCCTGCGCATCGAAGAGCAGCTCGGCGATCGCGCCCGCTACCCGGGGCGCTCCGCCCTGGCGCCGCGCCCACATGCGAAGGTCCACGCATGAGCCTGCAGAGCCGGATGCGCCTCGATCCCGTCTCCCGTACGCGCGCTCTGAAGGCGGCGTTCTGGCTGCTCGCCACCTCCCTGCTCTTCAACCTGATCTTCGGCGACATGGGGGTGGTGCAGGGGTTGCGGCAGCGGGCCCTGGCCCGCCGCCTGCGCCAGGAGGTCGCCCAGCTCCAGTCCGACAACGACGCCCTGGCCCGCGACATCCAGGCGCTGAAGACCGACCCGTTCCGCGTCGAGGGAATCGCACGGGTGGAGCTCGGCCTGGCGCGCCCCGGGGAGATCGTCTTCCTCTTCCCCGGCAGCCCGGCGTCGCGCGCCACCGTACCTCATTGACAGCGCGGGAACCGCCCGCTTATACTCCGCCCTTCCGACGCGGGGTGGAGCAGCCTGGTAGCTCGTTGGGCTCATAACCCAAAGGTCGCGAGTTCAAATCTCGCCCCCGCCACAAACACAAGTCACGCAGTTGCTGAAAGTTGAGAAGGGCGGCCGCCATGGCCGCCCTTCCCGCTTTCGGGCTCGGCTTCCCTCCCCCTCCAGCCCCGCGGTTGCGCTGGAAATTTCTGTGGGAGTAGGATTTCAGCCACAGGAGGTGCCGTGCATGCGGGATCGTGACTGGACCACCATTGCAGCGGTCGCGGCGCTGGTCTACCCGGCCTGCGACATCCTCCACGAAGGGGTGGGCCACGGAGGAGCCTGCCTGCTGACCGGCGGCGCCCCGGTGTCGATGTCGAGCGTCCATTTCGAGTGCAGCCAGGAGGGACTCTGGGTCTCGGCCGGCGGCACCCTCGTCAACCTGGCCGCCGGGCTCCTGGCCTGGGCGCTTCTGCAGGGGACCGCGCCCGCCGGCCGGAGCCGACACCCGACGGCGCGCTATGCGCTGTGGCTCTTCATGACGGTCAATCTCATGCAGGGGTGCGGCTACTTCCTGTTCTCCGGGGTCGGCAACATCGGCGACTGGGCGGCGGTCATTCGCGGCCGCGATCCGGTTTGGGCCTGGAGGGGAGGCCTGGCGCTCCTCGGCGGCGCCTCGTACCTGATGGTCGTGGTCCTGGCGCTGCGCTCCCTGCGTGAATTTCTCGCGGGCGACCTCGACGAGCAGAAGCGGCAGGCGCGCCGTTTGACGCTGGTCCCCTACCTCGCGGGAGGCCTGCTCTCCGTCGTCGCCGGGGCGTTCAACCCGGTCGGGATGATCCTGGTGGCGATCTCGGCCGCGGCCGCCTCGCTCGGAGGCACCTCCGGCCTCGCCTGGATGATCGATCTGCTGGGGCGGCCGATCACGCCGTTCGCAGCGGCAGCCGCCCCCAATGGCGCGCCGGTCGAGATCGGCCGCAGCCGCGCCTGGATCGTCGCGGGGGCGCTGGCCGCCGTGATCTTCATCGCGCTCTGGGGCCCCGGATTCCGCTTCGACTGATCAGGAGCCTGCCGCGTGCCCGCCGATCACGCCCGAGATCGACTTGGCCGGGATCATCAGCGAATCTTCCGTCAGCAGGATCCCGATCCGCTCCGCGCTCACCAGCCGGAGCAGGGCCTCCTGCGACGTCAGCTCGAAATCGCCGTAACCCGGCGCGTAGCGCTTCCCGGCGACCAGCCCCAGCGACTTGAACTCCCGCGCCACCACCTCCTCGACCGCCATGCCGAGCGAGATGGCGGCGCAGCTGCCATACGCATCCGCGAGGAGCGCGCGGCTCAGTTCGCCTGTCTCCTGGAGCTCGCGCACCTTGTCTTCGAGCCCGGGGCCGATGGTGGCGGCGAACAGCGCCGCGACACCGCAGCCCTCGAGCCGCTCGTCGAGCGAGCGGCTGACGCTCCGCAGCGCGCCCCCCAGAACGATGCGATTCGACTCGGGGCGATCGACCGCGAACGTGGCCCAGACGGCGCGCGGTCGCAGGAGCGGCTCCGCCATCCCCAGGACCTCGTCCAGCCGGCGCGCCGTCTTCTCGGGGACCTGAGCCGCGCTCCGGTAGCCGAGACGCAGCAGGACGAGCGGCCGCGACACGCGCAGCGGCAGAGGATCTAGAACATGGAGGTCGGCCCCCGGAGCGGGGCTCATTCGGGGAGGGCCGGCAAGGCCTCCAGCCCATACTGCCTGGCGTCCGCCAGCACGATCTTGTCGAGCTCACGCAGGGTGGCGTCGGGGAGAGCGAACCGCTCCCTGGACAGAAGCTCGCTCACCACCTTCTGGGCCCGCTCGTAGTCGGAAGGGCCGCCCCCGCCGGTCTTCGCCGACGCGCGATCGACCGATTTCCCCGGCATCAGCCCTTCCTCCTTGAACAGCTTGAGAGTCGTCGGGTGGCCGAGGAAGTGGCCGGCGGCGATGGCGTCGGGCAGAAAGTCCTTCGCCATCGGATCGTGGCGGTGCTTGATGCCGTCGATCAGACG
>JAYUCR010000448.1:0-7612 GCA_043740165.1 Acidobacteriota bacterium
CTTGAGGGGGGGCTTCCGATTCAGTTTCGAGCGGGACGGCAGCTTCACTCCCGCTTCGTTGAGCGCCACCGCGGCCTTCACCAGCCGGATCAGCACCGCCTCGCTCGGCAGATCCGACAGCGCCGTCAGGCGGCCGAAGTGCCCCATCGCGTCCTCATGCTTCGCGGCGATCCCGGCGTGCCGCGCCGCGAGCAGCTCGCCCTTCCAGAATCCGAACGAGCAGTGCTCCTTGAAGGCCGCCATGCTGGCCAGCATCCCTTTGTACATGAAGTGCGGGAAGCTCCACTTGAGCGTCTCCACGACCTCGGGGCATCCGGCATGCACCACCTCGCGGAGATGCCTCAGGATCGGCCGCGCGAACGGGGCGGAGGCGTCGATGTAATCGTCGATCCGGGTGTCTTTCTTCCCCATGGGATCTCCGGTCGGCTAGGCGGCCGGTGACCACGGCGGCATCGCCGCATTTATCAAGGGCAGCCACCCTGGCAGACGTCCGGGATTCTGGGCCAGGGGGCGGTCTCGGTTCCATACCCGATGCCGCCGAGGCTGGTTCGCGGCTGGGCCAGGTAGAAGAACGCCCTCCCCGGCGCCGGCAGGGGATCGCCCGCCGATTCCTGGACGAACGTCTTGTCGGTGTTCCGGGCCAGGACCCGGACCGAGCCGAGCGCCAGCGTGCTGCCGACCACTCTGACCTCCGACAGATCTCCGACGATCACGTCGTAACCGAGGGCGCCCGGAACCGCGGCCCACGAGATCTTCACCTTCGCGCCCATCGACTGGGCGTCGAGCTGGAGCATCATCGGCTCGTGCGGCGTGCCCATGTCCCGCGGCACGCTCACCTGCGCCGCCTGCGCGCCGCCGACGTTGCCCGAGGCATCGCGGGCGCGGTAGGTCAGGCTGTAGGTCCGGCCGGGTCCGTCCGCCGCCCGTTCGGCGCGCAGCACCACCTGGCTGTCCGGCGTGTTCAGGGCGGCCCCCGCGATGTCTCCCGTCGTATGCCCGTCGCCGTTCCCCACGGCGTCGTCGGGCTCGCTGCTCGACGCCGTCTCGAGCGTGACGGACGGATTCGGATCGCAGAGGTCCTGGGCCTGCCAGGCGATCTGGACCGGCAGGAGCGAGTGATTCGGCGGCCAGAGCGTCGCCGGGTTGGCGGTCACCGCGAGCGTCGGAGCCACGGTGTCCCGCACATTCGCCGCGGTGCCGCAGTGCGCGACGTTGCCTGATGCGTCCGCCGCCGTGAAGGTCACCGGGGTCGTCCCCAGGGGATACAGCCCGGAGCCGTTGCCCCCGTTGGGGGTCCGATCGTTCGTGATCCGGGGGGCCGGATCGCAGGCGTCGGTGGCCGTCGCCACCAGCACGGCCGAAGCACCTCCCGGGCCGGCGCACTCGGCCGTCGTGGCGGCCGGGCAGGACAGAAGCGGCGCCGTCGTGTCGCGGACGGTGACCAGCAGGCTGCTGGTGTCCGATTCGCCCATGGTGTCGGTCACGCGTAGGCCGATGTTGTGTGCCCCGAGCGCCAGCGTCATCGCAAGGACCGGGCCGGAGCCGAGGAGATGCTCCGACGGCAGCCCCGTGTTCTCGATCCAGTCAAACCTGGCGAGATCGTTGTCGGCGTCCTGCGACGCGGTGCCGTCGAGGGTCACCATCCCGCCGCCCGGCCGATCGCACTCCGTCGCGGCGGGCGCCGCCGGTGCGGCATGCGGCGTGTTGTTGATCACCAGCCGGGTCTCGCTCTGATAGAGGAACGTCCCGGTGGTGCGGACCGGCCGGGTGGATCCGTCGGTCAGGGTCAGATCGAGGGTGTAGATCGAACCGGCTTCCAGCCCACTCAACATGGTCTCGCGCGGCAGGCTCGGGTGGAACTCGACGCGCAGGACCGGGGTCCTGATCCCCAGCAAGGTGGCGGTGTCGCGGGTGAAGTCCAGCAGGGTGACATCCTGCCCGCCGACCACCCCGGGAACGCGACGGACGCAAATCTGAACCGGAGGTGTCAGGAGCGACAGGGGCAGCAGGGTGTCGAACAGCCCGACCGGGTGATCGCAGGTACCGACCGCAAGGACGAAGTCCGGGAGCCCATCCTTGCAGCCGAAATTGCTGTCCATGTCGAAGAGATACGGTTCGCCGACCGACCCGAAGGCGAAACCTATCCCTTCGGCGGGCACGTCGTCGGGAAGGAGGCCGAGTGAGCAGTCGCCGGTAGCGCCCATGTCTTGAAGGACGGACGGCCGCCCTCCGACGATCTCCATAACGCCCTGCAGCGGATCGTCCTGCGGATCATGGGCCTCCGCGCGCACTTCCAGCGTCTCGCCGCCATCCTGGACGATGCCGTGGAGGATCAGGGTCGGCTGGCAGGCGTCCCCGGATCCGTCCTGGTTGGTGTCGGCCTGGTCATGGTTCGGAGTCGAGAGGCAGTTGTCGCACAGATCCCCGACGAGATCGGCATCCGCGTCCGCCTGGCTCGAGTTGGCGATGAGGGGGCAGTTGTCGCAGGCATCGCCGTAGCGGTCCAGGTCGGTATCCATCTGCGTGGGATTCGCCGCCAGCCGGCAGTTGTCGCAGACATCGCCGACTCCGTCCTGGTCGCTGTCCGCCTGGTCCGAGTTGGGCTGCGCGGGGCAGTTGTCGCAGACATCGCCGAATGCGTCCGCGTCACGATTCAACTGGTCCGGGTTGGCTCTCAGAACGCAGTTATCGCAGACATCGCCGTCGCCGTCCCCGTCACGATCCTCCTGCATCGGGTTGGGGACCGCAGGGCAGTTGTCGTCCGGGTCGATGACTCCGTCACGGTCGCTGTCGGTCACGACCCTGAACGTCACCGGGACCTGGACGGCCGGGGTTGCCGGGTCGTTGCTGCCTACCTGGAGAGACGCCCTGTAGGTCCCCGCCGGGACAATGGTCGCATCGAATGTGACGTTGACCTGGATGCTGCCGCCGGGCGGGACGATCCCCGACGAGGGATTGGCGGCGAGCCACTGCGGGGTCAAGGCATGGGCATACGGGATCAGGTTGCGCAGGATGATGCCTGCCATCTCGCCTCGATCGTAGGCGTACTCCAAGGCCTGCCCGCTGGCCACGACGGTGCCCCTGCCGAAGCCGTACACCACCAGGTTGATCCGTCCGGAGCCGTCGTGGACGATGCGCGTGGCCTTCGCGGGGATGTTGGTGAAGTAGGTGTGGCTGGCCCAGTTTCCGACCATCGGGTCCGGAACCCCGGCCATCAGCGGATGACCATGAAGCATCACGACGTTCGTGGCCGACGGAAGGTAAGCGATGTGCATTCCGCCCGGCAGGGTCACCTGAGGCGAATCCTCGAAACCATAACCGGCGGTGTGGAATTCCAGGATGCCACCCGCCGCGACATAGGCGAGCAGCTGGTCGGCCCGCGCGACCAGGGTGCTGTAGTACGAGACGGTCTGAGCGCTGGGGACGATGATCTGCTTGTACGCGGAGAGATTCGTCCCGGCGATCTGCGACGATCTGATCCGGTCGTAAAGGAGACCGTTGGCCGCCAGGATCTGTTCGTTGGCGGTACCGTTCCAGGGCTGGATGTCCTGGATGAGCAACACCGAGGCGCCGGGGGTGAAGGTCGTCGGTGCCGGACCCGCCGACGGGAGGGGCAGCGCGTTGATCTCGAATGTGAGCGGGCTCCCGCCGGTGTTGAACAGGGTGAGCGTCCGGGCGGCGGTCTCGCCGGAGAACAGGTCGACATTGAGGGCGTGAGGGTCGATGGAGATGACGGGCGCGAACAGGCCTGTCCCGCTGAGAGCGACGTTCAGCTCCGGCTCGTCCGGATCGTTGGAGTGGAGGCGCAGCGTGCCATGGAGCGGAGCGGCCAGGGTGGGCTGGAAGGTGACGGTGACGTCGCGATGCTCGCCGATCGGCACGCTGAGGCTCGATGGGGAGGCGCTGAAGTCCGGAAGATCGATGTCGAGAGTGGCGGTCAACAGATCGGTGCCGCTGTTGGTCACGGTGAACGTCAGGCTCCGGGAGGCCCCGACGAACAGGGAGCCGAAATCCAGGGACGTGGCGGACAGACCGATATCGGCGGCGCCGGTGACGTGCAGGTCGGCGGGGACGATGACCTCCGCTTCGTCCGGGTCGTTGCTGGCCACCACGAGATTGGCGTTGTAGTCACCCCCGACCAACCCCGTCGCATCGAAGCCGATGGTCACCTGAAGGCTGCCGCCGGCCGGAACGGTCCCCGATGGCGGAGCGATGGAAAGCCAATGCGGGTACTGGTTGAAGGAGTACGGGATCATGTTGCCCAGGATGATCCCGGGGCCCTGGCCGGTGCCGTAGTAGTACTCGAAGGTCTGGCCCCCGGCGACGACGGTGCCCCGGCCGAAGTGATAGACCACCAGGTTGATCCGTCCGGAGCCGTCGTGGGCGATCCGGGTGGCATTGGCGGGGACGTCGGTGAAATACGAGTGGCTGGCGAAGTTTCCGGAAAATGGGTTCGGAACTCCGGCCACCAGCGGATGCGCGGGGACCAGCACGACGTTCGTTGCCGCTGGAAGATACGCACTGTGCATCCCGCCCGGCAGGGTCACCAGCGATGAGTCCGCGCCCCCGAAGCCGGCGGCATGGAATTCCAGGACGCCGCCCGACGCCACAAAGGCATTCAACTGGTTGGCGCGCCCGGCCAGGGCGCTGTAATACGCAGGGGTCTGGACGCTGGGGACGATGACCACCTTGTAGGCGGAGAGATCGGTCGCGGCGAGCTGCGCCGATCGGATCAGGTCGTAGGCGAGCCCGTTGGCCGTCAGAGCCTGTTCGTTGGAGTTCCTGCCCCAGGGCTGAACGTCCTCGACGATCAGAACCTTGGCGCCGGGAGTGGAGGTCGTCACGGCCTGCAGCGGGCCGAAGCCTTCCGGCGCCTGGTCGGATCGGCCCGGAGGCGGCGCGAGGTCGATGGTGGTGCCGCCGCTCGGGCGGGTCAGACCGGCAGCCTGACCGGTGAACTCGAAGATCAGGTCGCTCCCGCCGGTATTGAAAATGGTGACGGTCCGGGCGGTGGTCTCGCCGGTGAACAGGTTCACGTCGAGCGCCGCCGGGTCGACGGCGATGTCCGGCGCGATCAGGCCGGTGCCGCTCAGCGTGGCGGTCACGTCCGGCTCGTCCGGGTCGTTGCTGTGGAGGCTGAGGATGCCTTGGAGCGGCGCGGCGACGGTCGGGTGGAAGGTGACGGTGATGTCGCGGTGCTGGCCGATCGACAGGATGAAGCTCGTCGTGTCGGCGGTGAAGTCGGGGTGATCGATGTCGAGACTGCCCACCAGGAGATCGGTGCCGTTGTTGGTCACGGTGAGCGTCAGGTTTCGGGAGCCGCCGACGAACAGTGAGCCGAAATCCAGGGACGTGGCCGACAGGGCGATATCCGGGGCCCCGGTGACGTGCGTGCGGGTGGAGACGGTGACCTTCGCCTCATCGGGATCGTTGCTGTCGACCACGAGATCGGCGTCGTAGTTCCCCCCGTTCAACCCGGTCGCGTCGAAGGCGACGGTGAGGTCGGCGCGACCTCCCGGAGGCACCGTGCCCGAAGAGGGTGTGACGGTCAACCAGGGTGGCGAGAGGTGCAGCGCCTCGAGAAAGGTGTTCATGATCGTCAAGGTGGCCTGGTCGTTGATGTACGACCCGCCCTGCCCGGCATAGAGCAGGTAGTAGAGGCGGCGGGTCGCCGCCAGACCGGATACCCGATGGTGGTCGCTGTTGGTGTCGTTGGGGAACTCATGATGGGCGTTCGGGGAGTCGGCCAGGATGACGAGATGGTTCACCGAAGGGTCGTAGGCGTTGAAGACACGCTTCACGAAACCGCGGTAGTTGGCGCCGAACAGCCGCGTCTCCAGGATGGCGCCGTCGACGCTGCCGGAGCCGTCGGCTCCCAGATCGCCTTCGACGGTGAAGGAGTCGATGCCCGCAAGGTCCGCCACCAGGACGAACAAACCGGGGTACTTGCGGGTGAAGTACCGGCCCCCGGGGCCGAACAGGCTGCTGTTCAGAATGACGTTGTTGGAGTAGTCGAGGGGGCCTCCGAGAGCGGTGTAGAGGACGTTGCCCCCGTCGTACATGTCATTGCCGCCGTCGTTGATGTAGTTGCCGGCCTCCCCTTCGAAGAAGTCGAACCGGTTCGGGATGACGCTCGTGACGGCGGCGAAGTTGGCGTTCAGGTCGGCGAGCAGAGCCTCGAGATCACGCGTGGCGCCGGAAGACTGGGTCGGCGCGAAAGCGGGCGTGATCTCGTAGTCGAGATTGCTGCCGCCGGTGTTGGAGACCGTCAGGGTCCGGGTCGTGCTCTCGCCGGTGAACAGGTCGACGTGGAGCGCCGAAGGATCGACGGCGATGTCGGGCGGGATCAGGCCGGTGCCGCTGAGCGCGACGGCGATCTCCGCCTCGTCCGGGTCGTTCGTGTGGAGGCGGAGGGTGCCCAGGAGCGGCGTGGCGACGGTCGGGTGGAAGGCGACGGTGACGTCGCGGTGCTGGCCGACGGGCAGGCTGAAACTCGACGCATCGACGGTGAAGTCGGGGTGATCGATGTCGAGACTGGCCACCAGCAGATCCGTGCCGTCATTGGTGATCGTCAGCGTCAGATTCCGGGAGGCGCCAACGAAGAGCGATCCGAAGTCGAGGGCGGTGGCGGACAGAACGATGTCCGGGGCGCCGGTGACGTGCAGGTTGGCGGGGACGATGACCTCCGCCTCGTCCGGGTCGTTGCTGTCCACCACGAGGTCGGCGTGGTAGTCCCCCCCGTTCAGGCCCGCCGCGTCGAAGGTGGCGGACAAGGTGAGACTGCCGCCGGCCGGGACGGTCCCCGATGCCGGATCGAGAGCGAGCCAATGCGGCCTCTGGCCGAAGGAATACGGGATCATGTTGCGCAGGATGGCGCCGGGGACGCCGCCGCGGGTGTAGTAGTACTCGAAGGTCTGGCCGCCGGAGATGACCGTGCCGCGACCGAACGGGTAGACGACGAGGTCGGGCCGGCCGCTGCCGTCGTCGGCGACAGCGACGGCGCCGGCAGGAATGTCGGTGAAATACGAGATGCTGGCGGCGCCGGCGAGAATCGGGTTCGGCACTCCCGCCATCAAAGGATGGGCGGGGGCCAGAACGCGGTTGACATCCGATACGAAGTACTGGATGTGCATCCCTCCCGGCAAGGTCACCAGCGAGGCGTTGCCGGCATGCCATCCCCACCCGGCGGCGTGGAACTCCAGCACGCCGCCCGAGGCGACATAGGCGTTCAACTGGCTGGCCCGCCCGGCAAGGGCGGCGTAGAACGAGGTCGGCTGATCGCTGGGCACGAGAACCATGCTGTAGGCGGAGAGGTTCGTGCCGGCGAGCTGCGCCGATCCGATCATCTGGTACGCGAGGCCATTGGCCGCCAGGACCTGTTCGTTGGAGGTGGTCTCCCACGGCTGGACGTCCTCGATGATCAGCACCTTGGCTTCGGGTGCGGCGGGGGCGCCTTCGGCGCCGCCGGTCAAGCCGGCCAGATCGGCGTTGCGGACGGCAACCTCGAAGGTGAGATCGCTGCCGCCGGTGTTGAAGAGGGTGACGCTCCGGGAGGTCGTGCCGCCCGTGAACAGGTCGGCGTCGAGCGCCACGGGGTCGATGGCGATGTCGG
>JAYUCR010000449.1:0-3136 GCA_043740165.1 Acidobacteriota bacterium
TCGGTTGCGTCCCCGGCTTTGTGATTTGCGACGGTCGTTGTAGTATCCGATTCGATGCGGAGGATGCGGATGGCGGTCAACAAGGCGCCGGCCCAGTCGCAGGGTGTGAGTCCGGAGATCTTCCTCACCCTCTACGAAAAAATGCTCCGGACGTATTACGTCGAGGAGCAGGGCCGACTGTTCGTGCGCGCCGGCAAGTGCTCCTTCTACGCGTCGGCGCGCGGCCACGAGAAGCTGCAGATCGCCATCTCCATGCTGCTGACCCCCGGGAAGGACTGGTTCTTCCCCTATTACCGCGAGAAGGCCCTGATGGTCGGGCTGGGCATGCCGCTCGACGAGGTGTTCCAGGGTCTGCTGTCGCGCGAAGGCGATCCCAATTCCCGCGGCCGGAACATGTCGGAGCATTTCTCCTCCAAGGGGCTTCGGGTCGTCTCACCGACCGCCTGCACCGGCACGCAGTTCCTGATCGCCGTGGGGATGGCCCGCGCCGTCACCGCCCGGGAGGCCGACGAGATCGTCTACGTGTCGGGCGGCGAAGGGTCGACCAGCGAAGGGGAGTTCTTCGAGGCGCTCAACAAGGCGCAGCACGACCGGCTCCCGGTCCTGTTCGTCATCCAGAACAACGGCTACGCCATCAGCGTGCCGCAGGAGCAGCAGACGAGCTCCGAGCTGTTCGAGGTGGCGCAGGGATTCGGGATGCGATCGGTGCGCGTCGACGGCACGCGCTTCACCGAGATGTACAACACCCTGAGGCCGCTCGTCGCCGGCATGCGCCAGGGGAGCGGGCCGGTGTTCGTCGAGGCGATGGTGGTGCGGCTCGACTCGCACTCCTCCTCCGACGACCAGACGAAATACCGCGACGAGGAGAACATGGAGGTGGCCCGGCGGAAGGATCCCCTCGTCCACACGGAGATGCGCATCAAGCAGATGGGGCTTCTCACCGACGACGAGATCGCCCAGTGGCGCGAGCGCGCCAGGGTCGAGGTGGAGGCGTCGGCGCGTGCCGTGGACGCGCTCCCCTATCCCGCCGTGGAGTCGGCCGCCGGTGACATCTTCAGCCCCGATCCGGTGGTGCGCGCCGCCACCGAGCCGGCCTGGATGTCGGACAAGCCGATCACTATGGTCGAGGCGATCAACCACGGGTTGCGCGAGGAGATGGAGCGCAACCCGAAGATCATCATGTGGGGCGAGGACATCCAGGATCCGAAGGGCGGCGTGTTCGGCGTGACGCGCGGCCTGACCGAGGCGTTCCCGGGGCGTGTGGAGAATTCCCCGCTGGCCGAGGCGACCATCGTCGGCATGGCGCAGGGGATGGCGATCGGCGGGTTCAAGCCGGTGATTGAAATCCAGTTCGCCGATTACTCGTTTCCCGCCTTCATGCAGATGCGCAACGAGATTCCGACCCTGCGCTGGCGCAGCGCCGGCGCCTGGAGCTGTCCCATGGTGGTGCGCGTCGCGACCGGCGGCTATATCCGCGGCGGACCGTTCCATTCCCAGTGCCCGGAGACGCTGTACGCCAACACGCCCGGCTGGTACCTGGCCTATCCGAGCAACGCCGCCGATGCCAAGGGGCTGATCAAGACGGCCTGCCGCATGGACGACCCGGTGCTGTTCTTCGAGCACAAGGGACTCTACCGGCAGGTCTACACGAAGACGCCCGAGCCGGGGCCGGACTACCTCATCCCGTTCGGCAAGGCGACCATCGTCCGGGAGGGCCACGACGTGACAATCGTCGCCTGGGGCCGCACCGTGCACATGGCCCAGCAGGCGCTTGGCCTGCTGGCGAGCCAGGGCGAGGAGCCCTCGGCGGAGATCATCGATCTCCGCACCATCGTGCCGCTCGACATCGACACCGTGCTCGGCTCGGTGCGCCGCACCGGTCGGGTCCTGGTGGCGCACGAGGCGACGCTGTTCGCCGGCATGGGGGCGGAGATCGCGGCGCAGATCGCCGACGCCGCCTTCGACAGCCTCGACGCGCCGGTGCGGCGGATCGGGGCGCGCGACTGCTTCGTGCCTTTCGCGCCCAACCTCGAGACCGCCATTCTTCCCAGCGTGGAGCAGATCGCCGCCGCGATCAGGGATCTATTGAAGTACTAGCAAAGGAGGTCCGCTGTGCCGGAGCCCGGGGTGATCGGCATTCCGTCGCCGTCACTTGTGGTCATTCTGGGCGCGGCCGGTGCGGGACCTCTGGCCCTCTGCTCGAAAGAGCTCACCGGCGAGCCGATCGCCTCCAGCCCCGAAGCCATCGAAGCCCGGCTGCGCGCCCGACGCCTGGCGGTGTTCGACGCGCGCGCCCTCGCCTCGGGGACCCGCCGCGCCGTCGCGGCCCTCGCGAGGCGGCATCACCTGCCGGCGGTGGCACTGGTCTTCCACGCCGGCGACAACGCCGCGGCGGGGATCGACGCCGAAGAGTTCGCGATCATCCACCGCGTCCGCGTGGCGCCCGCGGCCGGGGAGCCGCGTCTGAGGACCGTGCCGTTGCCGTGCGATCGGGAAGCGGAGTGCGGTCCGTTCGACGTGATCGGCGACGTGCACGGCTGCGCCGCCGAGCTCGACCGGATCCTGCTGCACCTCGGGTACCGCCGTTCCTCGAGCCGCTCTCCGTTCCTCCACCCGGCCGGACGCCTGGCGGTCTTCGTGGGCGATCTGGTGGACCGCGGACCGGCGGTCCTGGACGCGGCACAACGGGTGATGGACATGGTCGAATCCGGCACGGGGCTGTGCGTCGCCGGCAACCACGACGACGACCTGGCGCGCACCCTCCAGGGGGACGGCCCCGCGCCGGGCCCCGGAACCGAGCGCTCGATGCGGCAGATCGCCGCCGCTCCGCCCGCCGCGCGCCGCGCATTCACGCACCGGTTCATCCGCTTCGTCGGCTCGCTCCCATCCCATCTGATGCTGGACGGGGGGCGGCTGGCGGTGACGCACGCCGCGATGCGGGCCGACTACCTGGGGCGCGATTCGGACACGGTGCGCCAGTTCGCGCTGCGCGGCCCGCGATCCGGCGTCATCGATCGATACGGGCTGGCGGCCCGGGTCAACTGGGCGACAACCTACGACGGCGCGACGTTCGTCGTGTGCGGCCACACGCCGGTGCGCCGTCCGGAGCGCATCGGCAACACGCTCAATATCGACA
>JAYUCR010000450.1:0-7553 GCA_043740165.1 Acidobacteriota bacterium
CGCCGCCGGGAGAGCGGCCGCCGCGTCGGGCTCGACACCCACCAGGCGTCCCGCCCCCAGGTAGAGGAAGGGGTAGATCGGCATCAGGTGACGGAGGCCGATATTGACCCTCCAGAAGCAGGTGATGACCACGATGACCGCCACCGGCAGGTAGACGAAGATCTCGTCGCGCGCGCCGCGCCGCCTCCCGATCGACATGAGCACGAGCGAGGCCGCGACCAGGAGCAGCGTCCCGGGGGGCGTCTTGAAGAGCCAGGCGAGGATGAAGTAGTACCACCAGCCGGTTTCCGAGACCGATCCCATGAGATAGGCGCGATGACCGATGGCCGAGTGGTGCAGGGTGCGCTCCAGCCCGACGAGGTAGGCCGGCAGTCCGACGAACCCGTAGGTGAGGGCCACGACCCCGAACGCGATCACGAGGACCGCCCCCGCGGCAATGAGGAGCGCCCGGAGCCCGCGCCACCGCGATCGAAAGACCGGCCGTGTTGCGACGGCGGCCAGCGGCCGTTCGGGCAGGGGAGCGCGCAGCGCCAGGAGTGTCACCCCCAGGCCGGCCAGAATCGGTGGCAGCCAGACCGCGGTGTACTTGGCGGCGAACGCTCCGCCCGCCGCCAGGCCGAACAGCAGCAGCGTGCGCCGCGACGGCCGGAGGCTCCAGCACCAGAAGGCGTAGACCGACAGGAAGATGAACAGCGTGATCCCGAGGTCGGTCGTGATCAGGCACGAGTGCGCCACGACGTTCGGATCGAACACATACAGGGCCAGGCCGAGCAACGCACCCCGCTCTCCGAACAACCGCCGTCCCCAGTGGAACATCGCCCACCCGAGGCAGAGGGAGAGCAGCAGCACCGGCAGCCGGCCCAGCAGCAGGATGGTGTCGTTGGCCACGGTGTTTTCGTGCACGAAGAGACGCCCGATGTTCCACTCCTCCGACTGGTCCCAGAGCGGTCCCCAGGGGAACTGCAGCGGCAGAAGGAGGAGCGGCGCCGCCGCAAGCTCCTTGATGAGGGGCGGGTGCTCGGGGTTGAGACGGAAATCGCCGCTCTTGAGATACGAGTATCCCGCCGCCACGTGCGCCGCCTCGTCGCTCGTCTGCGAGGAGGCGGTGATGAACAGGATCCCCTGCACGAACAGGATCGCGAGAAGAACCGCGGCGAGGGCGGGGGCGCGCATGCGGCGCGAATCTAACGCAGGGGGGGCGGGGGGTCAACGGGCGGTGTGCTACGATGCCGCGCCATGCGGGGAGCGGCGCGTGAAGTCTCCCGGGCCGCGTGGGTTGCGGCCCTGGCTCTGGTCGCCTTGTTCCTCCAGGCGTGGCCGGCCATTCGGCTCAAGAGCCCGACCTTCGACGAGCCGGCCCACATCGCCGCCGGGCTCTCGTACCTCAGGACCGGCGACTTCAAGATCAATCTGCAGCACCCGCCGCTCCTCAAGGAGATCGCCGCGCTGCCGCTCGTCCTGGTCGGCACGCGCTTCCCGGTGGCTCCCGCCGATTGGGATCGGATCGGGAGCGATCCCGACCCTGCCCTGCAGTGGGATATCGGCGGCCAGATCCTGGAACAGAACGATCCGGGGCGGATCATGCTGCTCACGCGCCTGCCGTTCCTGCTGCTGACACTGCTCCTGGTCTGGACGGTGTTCACCTGGGGCCGCGGGATGATCGGGCCGTGGCCGGCCGCGGCGGCGACGCTGCTGTGCGCGCTGGATCCCACCATCGTGTCGCACGGCGTGCTGGTGACGACCGACACCGGCTTTGCGCTCTGCGCCCTGCTCTTCGCCTGGGCGCTCTGGCGCTTCCTGAACCACCGGTCGCTGCAGCGGCTCATCCTCTGCGGGCTGGCGCTGGGCGCCGGGCTCGGGGCCAAGTTCTCCGGTGTTCTCCTGTTGCCGCTGGCGGTGGTGCTCCTGCTCTGGGCGACGCGCCTCATCCCGTCGGCGGTGCCGCGCCAGAGCTCGAGCCTCGTCGATCCGTATGCCTCGGAAGAGGGGGCTCCGCGCATCGTCTGGTGTCTTCTCTGCTTCACCGCTCTCCTGGCGATTGCCGCCGTGGTCGTCCAACTGCTCTACTTCCTGCCGCACAATCCCTTCCTCTATTTGCGCGGGATCGGCCTGGTCAACGCCGATCATGACCCGACCTATTTCCCCTACCTCGCGGGGCGCTTCGCGCCGCGGTTCTGGAGCTACTACGTCGTCGGGTATCTGTTGAAGGAGCCGCTGCCGGCGATCCTCCTGGCGCTTGTCGGCGCCATAGCGCTGCTGCGGCGGGGCTCGGCGACCCCGGTGATGGAAAAGCTTTTTCTCCTCCTCCCGCCCGCGGCGCTGTTCCTTTTCTACAGCGCCGTCTCGCACAACCTCGGCTTCCGCTACGTCATCCCGGCGCTGCCGTTCCTGCATCTCGCGGGAGGTGTCGGAGCGCGGGCCTTGTGGGAATCGGGGAGCCTGCTCAAGCGAGCCGGGCTCGCGCTGCTCGGCCTCTGGCTGGTGGCGAACGCCTGGGGGATTCAGCCCGACCAGCTCTCCTATTTCAACGAGGCGGCCTGCCTGCTCGACGATCCGGCCCGCGTCGGGATCGATGCCGGAAGCGCCTGTGGCCCGATGTGGCTGGACGACAGCAACGTCGACTGGGGACAGGGGCTCAAGCAGCTCAAGGCCTGGCTCGATGCGAACGCCCCCGGCCGGCGCATCGGCTTGGCCTACTTCGGCACCTCGCGCCCCGAGGCGTACGGGATCGTGTCCGATCGCGTGGTCGGGCGCGACCTGGAGCGCGGCCTGGCCCCGGGGCTGTACGCCGTCAGCGCGCATCTCCTGGCCCGCACCCAGGGCCGCCTGGCCGAGCGCTACGGGCGCGGTCCCGGAAACTGGATCCGGCATGTCGCGCCCGTGGCCGTCGTCGGCCACGCGTACTTCATCTACGAGATCGGCGCGCCGGGCGCCCCGCTTGCGTACCGTCCCGCAGGCCCCTAGACTGCGCCATGCGTCAACGCCTCGGCCGCATCGCCATCCTGGGCACGGGCAAGATTGGCGAGAGCCTGCTGGGTGGGCTGCTCGCCTCCGGACTGGTGACACCCCGCGAGGTCGTCGTCACCGCGCGACATCAGGACCGACTCGATAACCTCCGCGGGCGCTTCGGCGTGGAAGGGACGCTGCGCAACGATCGGGCGGTGCGCGGGGCAAGCCTGATCATCCTGGCGGTCAAGCCGCAGGCGATGGAAGCGGTGCTGCGCGACATTCGCCGGTCGGTGCGCCGGAGCCAGCTGGTCCTTTCGGTAGCGGCCTCGGTCGGGACGTCGTTTCTCGAGAAGCGACTGCCGCCGGGAACGCCGGTGGTGCGCGCGATGCCGAACACCCCTTGCCTCATCCGCCAGGGGATGACGGTGCTGGCGGCGGGACGTCATGCGCGTCCGGCGCACCTCGAGACGGCCCGGACAATCTTCGCGCCGCTCGGGCGCTGCCTGACCCTCGAGGAGCGTCATATGGATGCGGTCACGGGGTTGTCGGCGTCCGGCCCCGCGTACCTTTACGTCGTGATCGAATCGCTGGCGGAGGGAGGAGTGAAGGTCGGCCTGCCGCGCGACGTCGCGACCATCCTGGCGGCGCAGATGGTGCTCGGATCGGCCGCGATGGTGCTGGAATCGGGGGAGCACCCCGCGATGCTCAAGGACGCGGTCACCACACCGGCCGGCTGCACGATCGACGGCCTGCTGGAGCTCGAGGAAGGTGGGCTGCGCGTGACGCTCATCAAGGCGGTGGTGCGGGCCGCGAAGCGCGCTGGAGAGCTCATCGCGTCGTAGGGGGACGACCCCCATAGGCATCCTCCCCCTTTTTCTGGTATCCTCACCGCCCTTTGTGGGAGGAGGCGGCGGATCGGTCTACATCCTGAAACGGCCGATCGTCCGGATCGTGATGACGATCCTTACAACTACTGCATTTGGCTCGGGGCCAAGGAGGCGACTTCAGACCATGAAACGTTCCGTGTTAGCGACCATTGGTGCTCTCTCGATGTTTGTTGCTCTCGGTTGCGCGAAGCCGCCACAGGACGCAATCAATGCGGCGCAGGCGGAGTTGGACAAGGCGCGGGGGCAGGCTGAGACCTGGGCCCCGACCGAACTGAAAGCCGCCGATGAGGCGATGAGCGCCGCTCAGGCTGAGATCAACGCTCAGAACGAGAAATGGCTGAAGAACTACGACAAGGCGACGGAGCTCCTGAACTCGGCCAAGGACAACGCCGTGAAGGCTTCCGAAGCGGCGGTCACGAACAAGGAGCAGGCCAAGAAGGACGCCGAAGCAGCCCTCGGCGCGGCCGATACGGCGATGCAGACGGCGGCCGCGGACCTCAAGGTCGCCCCGGTCACCAAGGATTCCAAGGCCGATCTGGAGCTGTTCAAGACCGATCTCGCGACACTCCAGTCGACCCTCGACGCGGCAAAAGCCAGCTTTGGATCCGAGGACTACAAGAAGGCGCTGGACAGCGCCAACTCGGTGAAGGACAAGGCCACCTCGATTGCGACACAGCTCGAGGAGGCGAAGAAGAAGATCGCCAGCCGGACGACGAAGAAGAAGTAATCGCATCACCTCTTCGGGGCCCGGGCCGTCCTTCCCGGATGGGCCGGGCCCCGTGAAGTACCCCGCCGTGAACCCCCTCGTCTCGATCCGATTGCCTGTGTCGCCCTGGAGCCCCCTCGTCTGCGCTGCGGGGTTGGCTGCGGCCCTCACGATCGGCTGCGGCGAGCCGCCGCAGCTGGAGATCGGGGCGGCCCGCAGGGCGCTGGCGCGCGCCGCCGAAGCCGAGGGGGTGCTGCGCGCTCCCGTGCCCTGCTCCGCCGCGCAGGCCGCGCTGGCGCAGGCCGAGGCGGAGATTCGGCTGCAGGACAAGCGCTCCTCCTGGTCGCGCGACTACGATGAGGCGGAGGCGCTCGCCATGCAGGCGCTGCAGGCCGGGCAGAGCTGCGTGGCCCATGCGCGCGCCGCGCTGGTCCTGCGCCGGGATCGCTCGGCGCAGGCGCTCGCCGACCTGGAGAGCTCGATCGCCCGCGCCACCAGCCTGGCGCGCCATGTACCGGCCGGCGAAGGGATGAACAGCGCCATCCTCAGGGCGGACATCAGCCTCGGGGAGGGGCGCAGCAGCTTCGAGGGCGGTCAGTTCGAGCGCGCCGAGGACGCGGCGGCGCGCGGCCGGGACCAGGTACGCGAAGCGGTGGCCGGAATCGATCGCTTCATCGACGCGTTTCAGAGCAGCCCGCGGCGTGCCACCTGGCGGCGCTGGATCGTGGAAACCCTGCGGGATGCGCGGCGCGACCACCGGGCGGTGATCCTGATTGACAAGCTGCGGCGTGAGATGCTGCTCTTGCGCGGTGACGACGAGATCGCGACCTACGCCGTCGACCTCGGCCTCGGAGGGATCGATGGCAAGCTGCGCGCCGGCGACGCCTCGACGCCGGAGGGGCGCTACCGCGTCACGGAAGAGCGCGGCATCGGGCAGACGCGGTACTACCGCGCCCTGATGCTGAATTACCCCAATGGGGAGGACCTGGCTCGCTTCCGGGCGCGGCAGCACAGCGGCGAGATGCCGCGCAACGGCCGGATTGGCAGCAATATCGAGATTCACGGCGCCGGCGGGCGCGATCAGGACTGGACGCAGGGGTGCGTGGCCCTGTCGAACGACGACATGGATGATCTGGTGCAGCGCGTGGAGGTGGGGACCCCGGTGACGATCGTCGGGACGATTCCGGACGGGGTGCTTCCGTGAGCCGGCGCGTCCTCCTCGCCGTCCTCGCAGTGGCCGTGGCCGTCTGCGCCGGGGCGGCGATCCTCTACTTGCGGCCGCCCGCGCTCCCCTCGACCGAGGAGGCGCGCCTCGACGCCGCCGGAGAAAAGGAGCTGCGCCGGCTGACCACGCGCGCCGATGGCCTCGAGCAGAAGCTGCTCACCCTGCGGCCGCGCCCGGCGATGACCTACATCGTCATCGACACCGGGCGCAATCTCCTTTCGCTGTACGAGAACGGCAAGGAGAGCGTGCGGGCGGTCTGCTCGACCGGCAGCGGCCGTGCGCTCGTCGATCCGGAGCGCAAGCGCCACTGGACGTTCGACACTCCGCGCGGCGAGTTTTTCATCAGGGCCAAGCACCCGAACCCCGTCTGGATCAAGCCCGACTGGGCCTTCCTGGAACTGGGCGAGCCGATCCCGCGCAAGCTGGCGGAACGGCTGGCGCCGGCCGAGCTGGGGGCCTACGCGATGGATCTCGGCGATGGATACCTGATCCACGGGACCCTTTACCAGCGCGCGCTCGGATTGAGCATCACCCACGGATGCGTCCGGCTCGGGGACCACGATCTCGAGACGGTCTACCAGAAGGCGCGCATCGGCACGCCGGTCTACATCTTTTGAGGTGCTCCCATTGAGACGCTCCGCATGAGACCGGCAGCCGCTGGCGGCAGCATCGCCCTGGCTCTCCTGCTGCTCGCGGGAAGCGGCGCGATCCCGCCGTCCACGCAATCCGATCTGGACGCGGCACGACGCCGCGCTGCGGTCGTGGAAAGCGAGTTCGCCCTCGCGTCGACGCGGAAGCCGTACCTCGTCCTCGACGTGGCCTCCCGGACGCTGCGTTACCGGTTGATGGGAATGACAGTGCGCGAGATCACCCTGGAAGAGATCGAGGTCCGCGGGCTCGAGCCCGGGGTGCCGGACGGGCCGGCCGACCCGCCCCGGCTCGCCGGGATCTTCACCGTGCGCGAAAAGGAGGGGGATCCGCGCCTTCATCCCCTGTCTCCGGAGCAGGTCGAAGCCGGCGACGACGATGAAAATGCCGCCAACATCCTTCCCCCCGAGGTGCCGGAAACCTACCGTCTCAGCTTCAAGCAGCCGCTGCGGGTGCAGGTCGAGGGACAGCCGGCGCAGCGCGGCGTCATGCTTCGGATGTGGGACTCGGCCAAGGCGGTGTTCCGCCGCCTCTCCGGCCGGCCGCACGATGACGAGGCGCGCATCCTGATCGAGGCGCGCCTCGATCCGGCCACCGCCGCCGAGGTCTATCGTTCCATCATCCCGGAGTTGCGGTTGCTGCTCGTGCCGCCTCCCGGATACATCCTGCCTCAGGCCGGGCAGGAGCCGCCTCCCAGGCCGAAGCCGCCGCGCGCCGAGCCGTTCCGGCCGCTCCGTCCGTTGGAGCCGCCCGGGGTGCCGTTCCAGATCCCGCAGCCTCAGGACGATGCGGCCCCGGCGCCGCCGCAGGAGGCGCCGCCTCCCGACGTCCCGGTACCCGCACCGCCGGCGGATGCGGAGCCCCCCGGAAAGCCGCCCGCTCCTTGACCGAGGACGCCCCGCGACGCATCTTTTGAGGGCCCCGTGTCGAGGGCCAGGAGAACCGCCGATGTCGCTCGTCGCGCCGCTGCAGGAAGAGCTGCTGACCGTGATGGACCGGAAGGATCACTGGGCCTGGCCACACATCAGCGACGGCTCGGCGACCCGCGCTCAGCTGCTTCTGCACTATCAGCAGGAATATGAAGTGTACGTGCGCGACTTCCCGATCCTCCTGAGCCGGGTGCACGCGCGCTGCCCCC
>JAYUCR010000451.1:0-3109 GCA_043740165.1 Acidobacteriota bacterium
TCACTTCGAACGCCGGCGCATAGCGCCGGAGCACCTCCGGGTCGCAGCCGGAACAGACGAGCGGGGTGGCGATCGGCTCGAAGCCCCCCATGCCGGCGACCTCCACCGTCGGCGCGGCGGCGGGGCGCGGAGCGGGGGCGCTGCCATCGGATCCGCGCGTCAGCCACGCGAGCGGGTCGGCCGCATGATCGCCGCCGCGCGCCGCGCGCGGTTCCGTGCCGATCAGCTTCACCATCTCGCCGATTGGCGTGATGCCGGCGATCGCCTCCTTGGCGAACGATCCCAGGCGGTACGATATGGCTCCCACGAGCTTGCCGTCGATGTAGACCGGGCTGCCGCTCATCCCGGAAACGACCCCGGTGAATTCCACCTTCTCACCGCGCAGTCGTGCCACGATCATGTCCTGCTGAGGGCCGATGGCGTTCTTCAGAACCCCCAGGAATTCCACGTTGAATTCCTCGAGACGATCCCCCTCGAACACGGTGCGCGCGATGCCCATCATCCCTGGACGGATCGACTCGACGGGGAAGAAAACGACCGGCGCGGAGGATGGGATCGGCGCGGGCGGCCGTTCCGGAGCGCGGGCGGCGGATGCGGCAGGCGGAGCCCCGGATGCGCCGAGCAACAAGAGGAGGAGTGGCGCGATGACCAGGGGGATCAAACCGCGGTTCAATCCGATCCCGTTCTGTGCTTGAGCGCCGCCTTGATGGCTTCGACGATGAAATTCTGCATCGACGGGGGCTGGCTCTTCACCGTGGCATAGACCAGGCACGGGAGCTTGAGCGAGATCTGCACTCCCTCCTCCTGAAGCCCATCGAGCCAGCGGCAGAAGTCCTCCCACGAAGTCCAGGTCAGCTTCTCGATGGCGCCTCGGGCGTACAACTCGATCAGGTTGAGATCGTCCTTGAGCTTGAAGATGACGTCGTCGGGGCTGTGATCGCGGAAGTCGCTGTAGGAGAAAAACTTCACCTCGCCCGCCGTCTGCCCCTTCCCCTTGATGCTGATCTCCGGCTGCTTGTTGCAGCGCAGCATGATGTAGTCGTCGCGCCCCTTGAAGTGAAAGCCGAGGATCGGGTCGGTGGTCCGATCGACGTCGCTGGGCGTCTTCAAGGCGCGGTACACGCGGCGCGTGATCTGCCCATTGGCGCTATACGTCCCTGGATGCTTGGCTAGGCGCTTCTGCATTTTGCGAATATAGCACAAGGCCCCATGCGCCCATTCGAGAAATCCGCGCGCTCGGCGGTCTTACCGCTTGAGTTGGGGCCGGTCTCGGCGTACCTGAAGGAGGCATGTCACACCGCGGAAAGCCGCTCGGGGCCTTGGTTCCACGAGTCTTCGCAGGGATAGGGGCCGGGATGATCCTCCAGGGAGCGGTCATCGCGCACGCCGCTCAGGCCGAGGGCGCCCTGGCCGCGCTTCACCCCGACTACCGGCAATTCGTCGCCTCCATCAGGCCGATCCGGGACGCCGGCGACGACGCCTCCTCCGGCCTGTACATGGCCTTGGTCCGCCCGGGCGCCCAGGACCCGACGCGGCGCGATAGCGCGCCCTTCGCCGGCCTTGGCGCGCGCAACGACATCCTCTACGACCCGACCGTCCTCCTGGGCGGAAGGAGCGCTGGATGGCTCCTCCTGCTCCTCGATCACGAATATTTCCATGCCCGCCATCTTGCCGGCGCGACCTCGATTCCGATCCCGGGGCACAGCCCGGTCCAGGTGGAGCACCACTTTTTCGAAGCGGCGGCCTGGGGCTACAACGTGGCGCAGGCCCGCGCCGGTCTCTACCCCGGGCTAACCGAGATCGAGTTTCGCGAGGCGCTCGATCGCTACGGAGAGCACTACCGCGCGTTGCGCGATCTGACGGGGGATGCGGCGCAGGCGCGATGGGGAGTCCTGGCGGACGGGTTGCGGGATCCCGTGGCCCTGGTCACGATGCCGGCCTCAAGGACCGCAGCAGCTCCTTCGCATCCGTCTGATTCGGGTCGATAGCCAGCGATTCGTTCAGGTAGCCCACCGCCTTGCCTTTCTGTTGATCCTGCAGGTATGCCAGCGCCAGCGCGTTGTAAAGCGTCGTGCTGCGGGCCCCCTTGCTGCGTGCCGTCTCCAGCGCGGCTATCGCCTCCCTGGGATGGCGCAATCGTCCCTGCGCCGCCCCGAGATTCACCCATGCCTCCAGGTTGTCGGCGTCCTTCCCCACCGCCCGCGTCAGGATCGCCACCGCATCCTCGAGCCGCCCCGACCGCCCATACAGCGCTCCCAGGTTGGCCATGGTCGGGGCGTAATCGGGGTCGAGCTCCATCGCGCGCCGGAACTCCTGCTCGGCGTGCGGGCGATCCCCCTTCCATTCGTCGATCAGGCCCATCCAGTTGTGATGCACCACCGATTGATCGTCGAGCGCCAGCCCCTGGCGGACGATCCCCTCAAGGGTCGGGATCTTGTCGGTCCCCTGATAGAGGGTGTGCAGTTCGGTGAGCGGCTCGCTGAGCGCCGGGTTGATGCGCAGCGCCTCGAGCAGCTCGGCCTCGGCGCCGGCCCGATCGCCGTTCTTGAGGAGGAGCGTTCCGAGCGCGGCGTGGATCTCGCCGATCCCGGGATGCTGTCGCGTCATGTCACGCAGGACTCCCAGGCCCTCGGGCACGCGTCCGCTGTCGGCATAGATGCGCGCCAGCTGCGTGTAAGTCTGCCGATCGCCTCCCGGATCGAGATCGATGATGTGCCGTGAGGTCTCGATCGCGACACCGTACTGCTTCTGCTCGCGGGCGATCTGCGCTTTCAGAATGAGCGCCGTGATGAGGTCGGGCGAGGTGCGCAGCGCTTCGCCCACCGCGGCCTCCGCCCGCCGGTACTCCTTGTTCTTGAGATAGAGCGTGGCTTCGTTTATGTGCGCCGTGACCAGGGCGCCACCCGCGCCCCCATCCGGCCGCGAGCCGCCCTCTTCCGCCGCGGGTCCTCCGGCTCCGTCGCCGCCCACGTAGCCCAGGGATCGCAGCTTCGCGATCATCTCCTCGTCCACGCGGCTGTCGGCCGTGAGGGTGTCGGCGGGCAGGCGCGGCTTGCCCAGGCTTTCGTAGGACGGCAGGGTGGCGCGCGGGAAGCGCTGCAGAAACCGG
>JAYUCR010000452.1:0-3109 GCA_043740165.1 Acidobacteriota bacterium
ATCTCGCAGAACCCCAAAGCACCGCGCCTGACCTGCCCCGACTGCGGGTCATCGAACGAGAACCGTGTCGTGCACTGCGAGATCTGCGGTGATCCGGTCAGCCTGAAGTTCAAGTACGACGTCGCCGAGTGCCAGGAGCGCGGCATGCACTTCACCGTGCCGCTCAAGGTGAAGATCCGCCTGGTGGTCTACGAGAAGGACGCGGCCTCGGGCAATAAGGAGATCCGCGACATCAAGGAGCAGGAGGTCTACTTCGGCGAGATCCCGCTGCTCACCGAGAACGGCACCTTCATCATCAACGGCACCGAGCGCGTCATCGTGTCGCAGCTGCACCGGTCGCCGGGGGTCTTCTTCCAGAGCGACAACAAGAAGACCTGGATGGCCAAGGTCATCCCGTACCGCGGCTCGTGGCTGGAGTTCGAGTTCGACGACAAGGACCTGCTGCACGTGCGCATCGATCGCAAGCGCAAGTTCCTCGGGTCGGTGGTGCTGCGCGCCGTCGGCCTGAAGACCGACGAGGAGATCCTGCGCACGTTCTACCGCGCCGAGACGATCCAGATCGTCAAGGGTGGCCTCGTCTGGAAGACCTCGCCGGGGCTCGTGGGGCACCGCGCCAAGGACGAGGTGACCGATCGCAAGGGCAAGGAGGTCCTGGTCCCGAAGGGGAAGAAGATCACGGCCAACATGCTGCAGGCGCTGGAGCATGCCGGCGTCGAGCATGTGGCGATCGATCCGGAGGAGCTCGCCGGGGCGCAGGCGATCCAGGACCTGGTCGACATGCAGAACGGCGAAATCCTGCTCGAGGTGAACGAGCCGATCACCGGCGCCATCCTCGACCAGGTGGTGGGACGGGGCCTGACCTCCTTCGCGGTCTTCTTCCCCGCCGAATCGGATCTCGGATCGATCCTGACCGACACGTTGCGCAAGGACACCGTGAAGACCACGGAAGAGGCGCTGGTGGAGATCTACCGCCGCCTGCGGCCGGGCGACCCGCCGACCCTGGACGGATCGCGCACCCTGTTCCACGGGATGTTCTTCGACCCGAACCGCTACGACCTGTCGCGGGTCGGACGCCTGAAGATGAACACCAAGCTGGGGACCGAGCTCGGCCTCGACCAGCGCGTCCTGACCGCCGACGATTTCGTGCGCGTCCTGAAGCACCTCCTCGGCCTGCGGCGCAACCCGTCGGGGGTCGACGACATCGACCACCTCGGCAACCGGCGCGTCCGCGCCGTCGGCGAGCTCCTGGAAAACCAGTTCCGCATCGGGCTGGTCCGCATGGAGCGCGCCATCAAGGAAAAGATGTCGGTCTACCAGGAGATGACCACGGCGATGCCGCACGACCTGATCAACGCCAAGCCGGTCATGGCGGCGATCCAGGAGTTCTTCGGCTCGTCGCAGCTCTCGCAGTTCATGGATCAGACCAACCCGCTCTCCGAGATCACCCACAAGCGCCGCCTGTCGGCCCTCGGGCCGGGCGGCCTGTCGCGCGAGCGCGCCGGGTTCGAGGTCCGCGACGTCCACCCGACGCACTACGGGCGCATCTGCCCGATCGAGACCCCGGAAGGCCCGAACATCGGGCTGATCTCGTCGCTGTCGTGCTACGCCCGGATCAACGAATACGGCTTCATCGAGTCGCCCTACCGTAAAGTCCAAAACGGGCGGCTGCGCGACTACGTCCGGATCACCGCCAGAGGCGACTCCGAGTACGAGCTCGGGCAGGTGATCGAGAAGGAAGACATGGAGCGCGAGCTCAACCGGCTGAAGCGCAAGAAGGAGCGCGTCCCGGACTTCGAGCCGCACCCGTTCTACCTGACCGCCTGGGAAGAGGACAAGGCGGTCATCGCCCAGGCCAACGTGAAGCTCGAAGGCGAGGGGCGGATCGTGGAGGACCGCGTGACGGCGCGCGTGGCCGGCGAGTCCAAGTTCGTCGACCGCGAGGAAGTCAATTTCATCGACGTGTCGCCGAAGCAGCTCGTGTCGGTCGCCGCGTCGCTCATTCCGTTCCTCGAAAACGACGACGCCAACCGGGCGCTGATGGGCTCCAACATGCAGCGCCAGGCGGTGCCGCTGGTGCGGGCCGAGTCGCCCCTTGTGGGCACCGGGATGGAGCGGATCACCGCCCACGATTCCGGGGCGGTGGTGCTGTGCCAGCGCGAGGGGACGGTCGACTACGTCGACGCGCAGCGCGTCATCGTGCGCGTCTCCGGCGAAGGATACGGGCTCAAGGAAACCGACGACTTCGGCGCCGACATCTACAACCTCACCAAGTTCAAGCGCTCGAACCAGAACACCTGCATCAACCAGAAGCCGGTGATCCAGAGCGGGATGAAGGTGAAGCGCGGCGACGTCCTCGCCGACGGCCCCTGCACCGAGGGGGGCGAGCTGGCCCTCGGGCGCAACGTGCTGGTGGCGTTCATGCCCTGGCGCGGCTACAACTTCGAGGACGCCATCCTGGTGTCCGAGAAGATGGTCTCGGACGACTACTTCACCTCGATCCACATCGAGGAGTTCGAGATCGAGTCGCGCGACACCAAGCTGGGGCCGGAGGAGATCACCCGCGACATCCCGAACGTCTCGGAGGATTTCCTCAAGGACCTGGACGAGTCGGGGATCATCCGCACCGGAGCGCACGTGCGCGCCGGCGACATCCTGGTGGGCAAGGTCACCCCCAAGGGGGAGACCCAGCTCACCCCGGAGGAGAAACTTCTCCGGGCCATCTTCGGCGAGAAGTCGGGCGACGTGCGCGACGCGTCGCTCACCACCCCGCCCGGCATCGAGGGGACGGTGGTCGACGTCAAGATCTTCTGCCGCAAGGGGGTCGAGAAGGACGGCCGGGCCCTGCAGATCGAGCAGGAGCAGATCGCCCGGATGGAGAAGAACCTCAACGACGAGACCCGGATCCTGAAGGAAGAGAACCGCAACCGGATCACCGAGATCCTCGAGGACAAGAAGCTCAACGCCCCGCTGACCGAAAAGCGGCGCAAGAAGGAGATCCTCCCGAAGGGCGCCGTCCTGACCAAGGAGTCGATGGCGCGCCTGACGGTGGACGACCTGATGCGCGTCGAGGTCGATTCGCACAAGGGCGAGTCGGACGAGATTCGCGAGA
>JAYUCR010000453.1:0-3078 GCA_043740165.1 Acidobacteriota bacterium
GTGGAGGAGGTGGCCGAGCCCGCCCTCGAGCCGGGGCGTGTCCTGGTGCGCACCGCCTTCTCGCTGCTCAGCGCCGGGACCGAGCGCGCCGTGCTGCAGGCGACGGGGGAAGCCTCTCTCCTGCGCGATGCGGCCAATCCGGCGCGGCGGCAGCGCGCCTTCGAGGTGCTGCGCTCCGAGGGGCCCTCGGGATTGATATCGCGGTTGCGCGCGCGCGGCGAGCCGGCGGAGGTGGTGCCCGGCTATGCCGCGGCCGGAACGGTCGAGGCGGTCGGCCGCGGGGTCGCCGATCTCCCTCCCGGCACGGCGGTGGCGTGCGCCGGCTCCGGATACGCCTGCCACGCCGAGCGGGTGGTCGTGCCGCGCAACCTGGTCGCCGCGGTGCCGCCCGGGGTGGGGCTCGACGAGGCCGCCTTCACCACGCTGGGGGCGATCGCCCTGCAGGGGGTGCGGCGATCGCAGATCCAGATTGGCGAATGCGCCGTCGTCCTGGGGCTCGGGCTCGTCGGATCGCTCACCGCGCAGCTGCTGCGCGCCGCCGGCGCGCAGGTGATCGGGTTCGACGCCGAACGGCGCCGCGCCGAAAGGGCCCGGAGTCTCGGCTTCGAGGCGTTCGATCTCGCCGCGCGCGACCCGCGCGACGAGGTGCCGCGCGTCACCGGCGGCCTGTTCGCCGACGCCGTCCTGGTCTGCGCCGCGTCGCGCGGCAGCGAGGTGACCAACCTCGCGCTGCGGCTGGCGCGCAAGAAGGGGCGGGTCGTCCTGGTGGGGGACGTCGGCCTCGAGATCGATCGCGCCCTCCTGTACGAAAGGGAATTGGATCTGCTCATCAGCACCTCCTACGGGCCGGGCCGTTACGACCCGCAGTACGAGGAGAAGGGGATCGATTACCCGGCGCCCTACGTGCGCTGGACCGAAAACCGCAACATGGGAGCCTTTCTCGACCTCGTGCGCGACCGGCGCGTGGCGGTGCGGCCGCTCATCGATCGGGTGCTCCCGCTCGATAGGGCGGAGGAGGCCTACACGCTCATCGCCTCCGCCGGCGAGGACCGGCCGCTCGGCGTGCTGCTCAGTTACGGCCACGCCACGGAGAGCGGGGCCGGGACTGGGGGCGGTCCGCCCGCGGTCAGCGCCGGGGGGCCCGAGGCCGGCACCGCGGCGGGCGACAAGGGCGATCCGATCGATCGGCTCGCGGCGCGCGATGCGGAGATTGGTGTGGTCCTGTGCGGCGCCGGGGCCTTCGTGCAGGCGGCGCATCTGCCGGCGCTGCGGCGCACCCCGGGGATGGCGATCCGCGCGGTCGTCACGGCGACGCCGAAGAGCGCCCGAGACACCGCGCGCAAGGCCGGTCTCGAGCGCGCCGGAACCGATCTGGGAGCGGCTCTCGCCGATCCGGGAGCCTCGCTGGTCCTGGTGGCGACGCGGCACAATCTGCACGCGGCGCAGGCGCAGGCCGCCCTTTCGGCCGGATGCCACGTGCTGGTCGAAAAGCCGCTCTGTCTCGATGAAGCCGAGATCACACCCCTCCTGGACGAAGCGCGCCGGGCACGGCGGCTCCTGGCGGTCGGGTTCAACCGTCGCTACAGCCCGCTGGCGCGTCGCGCCCGAGAGGTGCTGGAGCGCCTCCCCGGACCTGCGATGGCGGTCTACCGGGTGAATGCGGGGAGGCTGCCTGCGGGGCACTGGGCTTTCGACCCCGAGGTGGGGGGCGGCCGGATCGTCGGCGAGTGCTGCCACTTCGTCGATCTCCTCCTGTACCTCGTGGGGGATGGGCTCGAGCGCATCGAAGCGCGCGCCCTGCCGTCCGACGGGCGATCGGTCGTGCAGAGCGATTCCTTCGCCGCCACCTTTTCGTTCACGGGGGGATCGCGCGCGGTCCTGATCTACACCGGCCTGGGAGATCCCGGGTTGCCCAAGGAGCGGCTGGAGATCTTCAAGGGGGGGGCGGCGCTGGTCCTGGACGACTTCCGCGCCCTGCACGTTCACGGCGGCCCGGGCGGAACGCTCAACCTGCCTGCCCAGGACAAAGGGATCGGGGAACAGTGGGAGGCGATCGGCCGGCGCCTGCGGGGCGAAGCGGCGGACGTGATCACGCTTCGGGAGATCGAGGCGGCGATGCGCGCCACCTTCCGGCTCGATCGGGCCGTGCGGGGGGAGCGATGAAGGTGCTGATGTGGGAGCACTTCGCCCCCGGATCCGCGCTGCGGGTCGGCGGGCACCACTTCGCCGAGCGGTTCATCAGGGCCGGGGCGGAGGTCGCCTGGTGCGTCGGGCCGGTGTCGCCGGCCAATTTCCTGAAGACCAACGACGAGACGCGCCGGCGGATGCAGCTGTGGCGCCGCCGTGGCGTTCGCCTGCACGACGGAAAGATGTTCGCCTACGCTCCGATGACCCTCCTCCCGTGGCGGCCTTATCCGGGGCTCGACAGCGTCGCGATCGCGCGGGCCACGCTGCGCGCCAGCGTGCCGCGATGCCGCCGCGTCCTGCGCCGGGCCGGCTTCGATGCTGTCGACCTGCTCTTCATGGAGCCGGGGGCGCCGCTCCTCGCCCTGCTCGACGAGGTGCCGCACCGGAAATCGGTCTACCGGATGTGCGACGACACTTCCGCCTTCCCGGACGCTCCCGCTTCCTTTGATCGGATTGAAGCCGAGGTCTGCCGTAAGGTCGACCTGGTGCTGGCCACGGCGCGGGATCTGGAGAAGCGCGCGCGTTCTCTCGGGGCGCGCCAGGTGCTCTACCTCCCGAACGCCTGCGACCCGCAGCTCTTCGAGGCGACGGACGGACCGGAGCCCGCCGACCTGAAAGATCTGCCGCGGCCGCGGGCGCTGTACGCCGGCGCTCTCGAGTCCTGGTTCGATGTGACGCTCCTGGCCGAGGTGGCGTCCCGGCTGCCTCACTGGAGCTTCGTCCTGATCGGTCCCGAGCGCGCCGACCTCTCCTCTCTGGATCGCCTCCGCAACGTTCACCGGATCGGTCCGCGACCTTACACCGCGCTCCCGGCCTACTTCGCGTCGGCCGACGCCGGCCTGGTGCCGTTCCGGCTGAGCCGCATGACGCACGCCATCCATCCGATCAAGG
>JAYUCR010000454.1:0-3076 GCA_043740165.1 Acidobacteriota bacterium
TTCATCATTGCTCCCATTGTAGTCGCTCGTGGAGTGATAGAATGCGACTCTTTGCCGCGACCCGGCGCGGCCCTGAAGGGGAATGAGCGTGACGGGAAATCCGCTTCGGACGGTCGACCTCCACGTTCACACGGTATTTTCGAATTTCCGGCACCTGAAGGCCCTGCGCGCGCGCGATTCCTACAATGACCCCCTGCGCGTCTATGAGCGCTGCCGCGAGGTCGGCTGCGACTACGTCGCCATCACCGACCACGACACGATCGACGGCGCCCTCGACCTCCTGTCCCGACGCCCCGACCTCGAGCCGACCGTCATCATCGGCGAGGAGGTCGAGACCTTTTTCCCGGAGACGGGACAATGGGCCCATGTGAACGTCCTCGGGGTCGACGAGGCGACCCACGAGGATCTGAAGCGCGTGAAGGGGGACATCTACGAGCTCGTTCCGTACCTGCGATCCCGGAACCTGGTCCACTTCCTCAATCACCCGCTGCAGAGCTATCGCATGCAGAAGAAGCCGATGCGGTTCGTGGAGGACGTCCTCGAGCTGTTCACCCACGTGGAACTCGGGAACGGGACGCTGCCCGCGGATCAGAACCGGGCCGCTGCCGGCATCCTTGAATATGGCAGACGGATGGGGCTTGCCCGCTTCGGCGTCGGAGGAAGCGACGCGCACGGCCTGCGCCCGATCGGCACCTTCGTGACCCTCGCCCCCGGCGACGACAAGCGGGCCTGGCTCGCCTCGGTGGCGGAGGGGAATTGCGTCGTCGCCGGGCGCGAGATCGGCCTGATGGGGCTGGTGGGTCAGGTGTACGGAATCGTCGGTCAGTACTATCGGCATCTCGGCATCCCCGAAGGACGTCGCCAGATGACGCCGATGAATTACCTTGCCGCGGCGACCTTCGTGCCGATCAGCCTCGCGGGAATTCCGCTCATGATGAGCCTTCTGAGCTACTTCGGGACGGGCGCCCTCAGCAAGCTGGTCTGCCGGAGTCTGAAACGCTCCACACTGCGGATCGCGGCGGGATCCTGGGGCCCTCCCGCCCACCAGCTGGAATCCCCGGAAGGACAGGAACGCCCCGCCCTCCTCCTCTAGAAGGGTCGGTGATGATACGGACGTCCCGGCCCCATCCGCCCCACGCGCCGGAACGCGGATGGTCCTGGCGACTCCTCGGTTCCTTCCACGTCACCGGCATCTTCTGGCATCGATTCCATGGCTGGATCCTCCGGTCGATTCCGGAGCCGTTCCTCGGTGTCCTGGGCGCCATTTTCACCCTGTTCTTCTCCGTCTGCCTCCGGACAATCCGTGCCGCCATCGCGTCGAACCTCGAGGCGGTTCTCGGCCCCTGCGGCTGGTGGGAGCGCCAACGCCGCATCTATCGGACGATCAGTTCGTTCGGGTGGTGCCTGAGCGAGCGGCATGAACGCCTGACCACGGCACGGCCGTTTCATATCGAGGCGGAGGCGATCGAGCTCTGGAACGAGGTCGCGCGACCGGGGCAGGGGCTCGTCCTGATCACGGCGCACCTGGGGAACTACGAGGTCGGCTCCATGCTTCCGGCACAGCTGCGGGGTCGCCAGGTTCACCTCGTCCGCGAGCCCGAGGCCGACGAGCAGGCGCAGGGCTTCCTTCAGGAGGTGCTGGCCGGGTTCACGCAGAGCCGGTATACGACGCACTTCCAGAGCGACGATCCGCTGCAAGGCATGGCGCTGCTCGACGCGCTCCGTCGCGGAGAGATCGTGGCGATGCAGGGGGACCGGCCACGGACAGGTTCGCGGTCGATCGACGCGACGCTGTTCGGAAGGCCATTCCCGCTGCCGCCCGGTCCCGCCGCCCTGGCAAGGATCGCCGACGTCCCTCTGCTGCCGGTTTTCGTCTTCCGCGAGGGGCGCCGCCGCTACCGGGTCGTCTTCCGGCCGTCGATCCGGGCGCCTCGGACCGACGATCGCGCCGCGGATCTGGAGGCGACCATGCGGCGGGTGGCGGCCGAGGTCGAGTGGGCCATCCGCCGCGCGCCGCACCAGTGGTTCTGCTTCAGGCGCCTTTGGGCGTAAGCCAGGCGCTCAGGGTTCCCGACGCGACCACCCCGGTTGCGTCCGCGACCTCGAAGTCGTAGGTGGAGAGCGGCGGGGCGATCGCCGCAAGCCGTACCGCGGCGAAGATCGTCACGCCGGCCGGCACACGGGCCCGCGCGAAGCGCACGTCGCGCGCCCCGACCAGGTAGCCGACCCGGGCGCCACCGCCTTCCTCCCCGCGGAAGCGGAGCAGCGCCTCGAACACGGCCGCGGATTGCGCGGCCATTTCCAGCGCGACGAGCGCCGGGGCCGAGCCCCGCTCGGTGAACGCGCAGAGCGTAGGGACGCGCACCGCGCAAACCACGCCGCCGTCCGTCTCCGCCTCGATCGCTTCGACGAACCGCATCGGCGGCCGGTGCGGCAGGAGATCGTCGAGGTCCGGAACCACGGATGGCCGTAGCGGCCGGGGGCGGGGAAGGGCTCGTATCGCCCCCGGCGAAGGCTCGCCGAGCACCACGACGCCGTTGGCGACGACCTCCGCGGCGCGGCGCACCTCGATCCGGACCCGGCCGTCAGGGTCGTGGGCCTTCACTTCGAGCTCCAGATGTCCGCCCGGCTCGACGATTCGTCGCAGCCGCAACGCCGCGATTTCACGGAGAGTCGGAGAAGCACCCGCGGCCGCCAGGGCGCGAAGCGCCAGGTCGAGGAGGCCCACGCCGGGAAGGATCGGGCGCCCCGGGAAGTGACCCTCGTAGAGCGGCCCGCACGACGGAACGGCGACGGGGAGCCGGAGTCCATGGCGCAATGGAATCAACGGTTCACGCGCGCACGGCCGCGATCGCGGCGACGACGAACGACGGGCAGACCTCGCGGATCCGCGCGATGTCCGGATAGACCGTCACGTCGCGGAAGCCGCAGGCTTCGAGGGCCGCGGTCCATTGCTCGGGAGTGAGGAATCCGCCGTTGGGTCGCCAGGGCTCGACGAGCCGGGGCGCGCGAAACGCCTCAAGCAGGTTGAACAGGAACTCGACGTAGACCGGCCGGCCGGGGAACGGGCGGACGC
>JAYUCR010000455.1:0-3061 GCA_043740165.1 Acidobacteriota bacterium
CCTCCCCGACGACGATCGGCTTCATGCGGGAGTTGGCGGGGCGCAGTTCGATGCGCGCGCCGCGGCGGTGGTACTGCTTGATGGTGGCATCGTCGCCGATGAGGGCGATGATCGTCTGGCCGTTGCGGGCGTCGCGCTGCCGCTTGACGATGACGATGTCGCCGTCGCGGATGCCGTCGTCCACCATGCTGTCGCCGACCACCCGCAGGGCGAAATTGTCGTCGCCGCGCAGCAGTATCTCGGGAACCTCGATCGTCTCCGCCTGGGTGATCGCCTCGATCGGCCGGCCGGCGGCCACCCGGCCCAGCAGCGGCACGGTGATCGCCATCGGCCCCGGGTCGACCAGCTCGAGGGCGCGCTTGCGGTTCCCCCAGGGGCTCTTGATGTACCCCTTCTCCTCCAGCTTCTTGAGATACTTCTGCACCGAGTTGTAGGAGCGGAAGCGGAGCGCCTTGCGGATCTCCTCGTAGGAGGGGGCCATGCCGCACTCGCCGATGTAGCGCCGGATGAAGTCGTAGATCGTCTGCTGCTTTTCCGTGAGATCGACCATCCGTCCCCCGCACCGTCGGCCAGCATGCCGGCGTGCAGGGTCAGGATAGTGTAAATTGAGCAAATGTCAAGAGGGTGGAGGGGGCGGCGCCCCTGCCGAGCCGGGGGCTGACATGATCTGCCCCGCGGCGTCCTTCCAGAGGGTGAAGGCGAAGAAGATCGGCTTGTCGGGATCGAACCGCGCGTCGGCGACCTGCGACATGTCCCCCTGCGGGAAGCGCGTGATCAGGGCGCGCAGCGGCTCGGCGAACGGGCGCGCGTACTCGACGATGAAGGTGATGGTGCGCGGCGAGTTGACCACCGACTCCAGGCTCACCTTGGTGGTGTCGGTCAGGAGCTGGACGTTCGGGCGGTCGCCGATCAGGTACTTCAAGGTGTCGACGCGCAGGGTGTGCAGGACGACGACGCTCTGATCGGGCGGCAGCGCGCGCACGAACATCCCCATGATCGTCTGCGTGGCGCCGAAGTGCTGCATGGCGCGCTCCGATCGGCCGGCGAGCAGGAAGTAGTTGCTGAACCCTTCGGCGCACCCGATCGCCGCCACCACCGGCAGGACGATCGCCGCCGCCCAGGCGGTCCGCGGCGGCCGCCACGCGGCGAGGCCGTCGCACGCCCGCGTGACGAACAGCGCGGCGCACAGGCAGAGCCACGGCAGGTTGATCAGCAGGCGCGTCAGGCTGGGCCCCATCCAGCCGACCGTTAGCCAGACGGCGGCGAGACACAGAAGAACGAGCGCCGACGCCGCGCCGCGCGGGTCGCCCTCCACGCCCGGGTCGCCCTTGCCGCCTGCGACCGGGTCGGAGGCCGGGCGCCGCAGCGCCTGCCAGGCGACGCAGAGAAGACCCAGGGTCGCGAGCGCGGCCAGGATCAGCGTGTCGGGCTCCAGGCCGATCTCCCCGAAGGTGGCGCTGACCCCGTCGCTGATGAAGGCGTCATTCTGGATGACGGCGTAGGTCTCCGGGAAATAGTTCAGCATCGTGACGGCGTGAATCAGGTTGGCGCCGTAGCGCGACTGCGGCGGGGTGGTCGCGTAAGCGCCGCGGACCAGGAATTCGGCCGGCGTCATGTGCGACCAGGCCATGACCACGCAGAACAGCAGCGCCGCCACTCCCCCGCCCGCGAGGAGCCAGAGGCCCGACCGGGTTGCGGCGCTTCCGCCGCCGGCACCCCGAGCCACGGCGTTCCGGGCGCCGGGGCGCCATCCTTTGAAGAGGAGTCGCAGCACCAGAAAGGCGATGAGCGCCAGCGGGATGGCGCGAAACGAGGTGTAGGTCCAGAAACCGAGGCCCGCCGCCAGCCCCCAGGCGAGGTGATCGCGGCGCCGTCCGGTTCGCAGCGCGCGCAGGAACAGCCCGACGGTCAGGATGGTGAACAGCGGCGCCAGGATCGTCCGCAGGCCGGCGCGGCTGTAGAGCAGATGCCACGGCGACACGGCGAGGAAGAACGCCGCCATCAGCGCCGTGCGCGTCCCGAACCGGGCGCGGGCGAACACGTACAGCGCCAGGATCGTCAGGGTGCCGGCTACGATCGACACGATGCGCAGTGGCAAGATCAGGTCGGTCATCGGATCGTTGATGGTGCGCGTCTCCAGGCCGAAGACCGCCGGCATGGCGCGCAGGACATTGAGCGCGGCCCCGGAGCTCTTGTACGAGATCGCGGCGAGGTAGTGGAACATCGTCTCGCGGTTGAGCCCGCGCGCCGTGACCGTGGAGAACGGCTTGCCGGCGATGATCTCGCGCACCTCGATGGCGTTGATCGCCTCGTCGTTGTTGAGCCCCCACGGGATCGCGTCGATGCGGTAGAGGCGGAGATAGATCCCGGCCGCGAGGATCAGAAGCAGGAGGATCAGCCCGCCCCGCGCATCCAGCCAGCGATCGACCGCTCCGCCTGAGGGTGAGCCGGCCGGGGGCGCGGGCTCGTCCCGGCGCGTCGCCAGCAGGGTGAGGCCCACCAGCACGATCGCGGCGGCATAGAGCGCGATTCCGGGAGCGAGGCTGCTCATCATCGGAGCGCCGCGCAGCGACAGGAGGTACTGCCCGCCGAACGCCAAGCCGGCGGCGAAAAGCATCCCGAGGGAGCGGATCAGGCGTTGCATGACGCGCGACTATACCCGAAGCGGGGCGCCGGAGGCGCCTCAGTCCACATAGCCCAGCGAGCGCAGGCGGGCACGCGTCTCGTCGTCCAGCACCACCGGCTGATCGACGGCCACCGGGCGGGTGCGCCACAACTTGTAGAACGGCGCCGCGGCATCCGACGCCTCGGGCCGGGCGAAGGCGGCGGCGTCCTTCGGATCCCCTTCCATGGTGAACGGCAGCTCGCGCGGCCGCACCGCATGGCCGCCGAGGAGCATCTGCTCCGGGCGGGCGCGGCCGTCGATGCTCAGCGAGAAGGTGACCGGGGCTCCGTATGGCGCGGTCGTGAAGCTCAAGCCGCTCTCCCCCTTCCCGGTGGTCTCGTTGAACTCCAGGACGTTCCCCCCCTTCAAAATGTAAGCGCCGCCGTCGGAGAGGAG
>JAYUCR010000456.1:0-7431 GCA_043740165.1 Acidobacteriota bacterium
GCCATGACGTGCGGGTGGAACACGAGATTGAGCTGATCGATCTTCGCGTGCTCGGCCGGGGCCGGGAACGTCTGCCCGGAGACGGCCGCCACGTACACCACCGCATCGGCGCTGTCTTTCAATCCTTTGCACGCCACCTTGCCGTGGATCTCGCCCGCCACCAGCGGGATCGAGAGGGACATCAACAGCGCACCGAACACCATCCGTTTCATGGTCGACA
Organism: Acidobacteriota bacterium; assembly: GCA_043740165.1. Classification (GTDB taxonomy): domain Bacteria; phylum Acidobacteriota; class Polarisedimenticolia; order Gp22-AA2; family Gp22-AA2; genus JAYUCR01. Next base: position 221 of record JAYUCR010000456.1, read on the forward strand.
CTCCTCTCATGGGCGTCAGTAGGCGAATCTCAGGATTCCGGCCAGGGTGTAGTTCTCCGATTCGTGGGCGTCGCGGCGATACTCCAGCATCGCCTTGATGTTGGCGCGCGTCAGGAAGCTGAAGTCGGCGTTGTAGAAGCGGATGTTGTCGGCCGTCGAATCGGCCGGATTGAGGTTCTCGTACCGGAAGGAGACCTGAAACGGCGGCCGGATGACCCAGTCGGCCTGCGCGAACCAGGCGTCGAAGCCGGGGGTCGACTCGTTGAACAGGGCGCCGGTGGTCTGATCGAAGTTCTGCAGCTTGTCGTTGCCGTGCATCACGACGCCGAAGACGTTCAAATCCTTGAAGTACCAGGAGAGATAACCGCCGGCGCGTTCGTAGGTGCGGTCCTGCTGGTTGTAGTCGGTGAGCGTGTTCGGGTCAGTCACCACGAATTGGATGCCGCGGCCATCCCCCCAGTAGCCGAACGCCCCGATGCGGACCGACTCCTCCCGCCAGTTCTCCGGGGGAAGAGTCTTTCCGGTCGTATCCCCGTCCAGTCCCATGCCGCCGAACTTGTAGTCGACCCGGGCGTAGATGTCCTTCCGGCTGTTGCCGTCGACCGTCCCGGCGGTGGCATCGGTGGGGGCGAGACCGTTGGTGATCCCGATGGTGTAGAAGAGCCGGTGCAAGGCCACCCCGTAGAACTCGATCCCCTCGACGAGGGCCGGGAGGCTGATCCCCACCTCCTCATCGAGGCCGGTGCCCCCCGAGAACCCGATCGGGCTGTAGGTAAACATGGTATCGACCCCGTTGTCGGTCATCAGCCACATCTCCTGAAAACCGTCGAAGACGTCCGGAGCGATCTTCCCGACCTTGAAGTTGACGGCGTGCTCCGGCCCGAAGGGGGAGTTGATGTGCAGCTGGGCGTGCTCGATCTCCGTCGTGACGCTTCCGTCCGCTTCCTGGCCAAAGGTGAGCTCTCCGAAAAAGCTGAAGTGCTGTCCCAGCGTCCCGGCGGTGAAGATATTGACCTCCTGGGGGAACTGGAAGTCGTTGTTCACGACGGTTTTTCCGGTGGAATCCTTCTCGGACGAGTAGTTGATGCCCATCTTGGTGTTGATCGCGAACGGGGCGAACCCGGGGAGGTCGCTCGGGGAGACCATCTTCGGCCAGATCTTCTTGTAGGACTCGGCGCCGAGCGACACCTGCTCCTGCTTGACCTCCTCCTCCATTTCCTTCGGCATCCGGTAGCCGTTCAGGCGGAAGGCCTCTCCGTGCGCGTTCAGCTTCGGGAAGATCACGTGGCAGGTCTGGCAGGAAGTCTGGTACTTGCGTGAGAAGACCGGCACTGCGGCGGCGGGGCGAACACTGAACAGCAAAACGATCCCGGCAACCAGGACGAAGATCAGCCGTCTGACCGCGCGTGTCATGGATGTCATCGGATTTCTCCCTCCATCGTGAGGCGCAGTGTGGCGGGCGTGCGCGGGGACCGGCAATCCCGCAGACGCACCAATCGGGCTGGGGAGGACGCACCAGGCGGGATACTCGGGCAGGCTCCTAGAGGAGCCGCTTCTGGAAGGCGAAGGCGACGGCCTCCGCCTTGGAGTGAACCTCGAGCTTGTCGAGTATGTTCTGGATGTGGTTCCTGGCGGTCAGGGTGGAGATGTGCAGGCGCGAGCCGATCTCGGGGGTCGGGTGCCCGGCGGCGAGCATTCCCAGCACGTCCACTTCGCGCGCCGTCAGCTTGCGGGCGCGGGCGTCCGGAGATTCCCTCACGGCGACCAGCGCGGAGCGCGGCGGGGCCTCCGGGTGCTCGGCGCGCGCGGCGGCAGCGGTGGCCAGCGCCGGCTTCAGGATGTGCGCCAGGAGGAACCCGTCCGGCGGGCTGACCGCGAGGTTCAGGATGCTGATGTCCACCGGCAGGATCCGGCCGTCCTTGGTGCGCACGCGGAGCCCGAACTCGTGAACGGGCTCACCCCGGGTGCCCATCTGGGTCACCGGACACGTGTCCGAGCAGTAGCGGTTTCCGTGCGTGTCACACCCTTCGAGCATGCCGGCGCAGGAAACGCCAGCCGCCTCCTCCGCGCTGTATCCGAGCATCCGCTCGGCGCTGCGGTTCCAGAAGACGATCCGGTTGTGGCGGTCGGTGACGAAGACGGGGTCGGGCGACAGGGCCAGAGAATCGAACAGGGATCCGATCTCGCGCGATGGCCGAGCGGGAGTGATCACGCCGTGACAGCCGATTCGGCTGTTCGCCAAGCACCTTGATTCACTCGATCCCCCTCGAAGCAGGGCCCTGCCTCGCCGCCACACTAAACCTCCGGCGCCGTCAGATCAACCGATCTTGCCGCGACCTTGCCGGCTGTTCCGATCTCTCCGGTAAGGGACTAAGCCAGGGGGCGATCGATTACTCCAGGCTTCCGGCACAGCCGGTGGCGCGTCGGCAGTCCCCTTCGCGAATGAGGCGGGAGATTTCGACGAGCAGATCGGCCACGGTCGTTGCGTCGCAGCCGTCCTTGCTCGCTTCAAGCGGACAGCTCGACTGTAAACGTCCGGCGCAGACGTTCAGGACCAGGATCGACAGCTTGGCGGCGGCTCGATCGCTGCACGCGAGGGGATGCGGCATGAGCAGGGCGCCGCACGCGTCGTGCCCCGGCAGGCCGAGATCGCCGAGGACGCGGTTGGCGCAGGGAAGGACCCAGCCTGCGAAGCCCGGTTCGGTCCCCGCGCACTGGCGCTTCCAGTAGCCCTGCCCGGCGAGGTCGGGCGAGCAGGGGGGCACGAAGTCGATCTCGAGGAGCGGCCGGACCATTTCGTCCGGCGATTCCCGCGAGTCGAAGCGCTTGACGGTCTGCCGCCTGACCTCGTCGCCGAGGAGCATCCAGCCGAAGGCCGACTCCGGCTGATCGAGCCACGACTGCGCGTCGGCCACCATCTCCGGAGTCGACCCCCAGGCGTAGGTGCCCGGCTGGTCGACGATCGCCTCGCCCCGGGGTGTCGGGTCGAAATCGCCTCCCGGTTGCGTCCAGAAGAGATCGTCGTAGAACCGATGGATCCAGGTGGAATCCCCCGGCGCCGCCGGCGCCCCACCGCCGCCGCCGGACGCCGAGGCGCCCTCGCCCCAGTCGGCCAGGGCCCGGTGCAGCCGGACCGGCACCGGCCCGGCGCTTGTCGACGAGAGGTTGAGCCAGAGCCGGGCGCCGGTCACGGTCGAACCGGCCGGGACGGCCGCGGCCACATCGAACGCGATGAGGGCGCGGCGGATCGATCGGGAGCCGGCGCTGATCCGGCCCGCGAAAATAGCTTCGCCTGAGCCATTGGCCAGGGTACCGGAAGGGTCTTCGACAAGGGTGCTGTCTTTCGCAGGCCGCAGGAGGGCGAACTCCGCGAAAGCATCCACGGCGGCGCCGGCGGCCACAAGCGCGCAGGCGAACACCAGTCCTGCCAGCCGCGCCGGCAGGTTCATCGCGCACCGACTCTGAGACATCGGTTTCCCCCTCGCTCCATCACGAAACTTCCGCCGATCGAGACCAATGTCAACGAATTTCTTGCGCGATGAAGTCAATCGCGGAAGGCGAGAAGGGCCCGCAGAGCCGATTGAGCGCGCCGATCCGCGCGACTTCCACCCGGCACGCACGTTGCTAGCGCGTTACCCAACCCTGGACAGCTGCACCGATCAAGACTCTGCGGTCTCCGTCACCGACGGGGGGATGGGCCATGAGACTTTCCAAGGGCTTTGGCGCAATTCCGGTGTTCTTCGTCCTCGGACTCCTGGCGTCCGGACCGGCTGTGGCCGACACCGTCACGCTGAACCCCGCAAAAGACAACACCCTCTACGAGCCGATTTCCCAGGACTCGTTCCTCGACAAGAGCGACGGCGCGGGCCCCACCATGTTCGCGGGGAAGGTCAAGGATGCCGACGCCGACCCGGGTGCGGGCACCCGGCCCGCGGTGCGCCGCGCCGTCCTGGCCTTCACGATCGCCGGCAACGTCCCCGCGGGCGCCACCATCAACAACGCCCAGCTCACCCTGTACGCGGACAAGGTCGGGCTGACCACCGCCTTCAACGTCAACCTGCACCGCCTGCTCGCCAACTGGGGCGAGGGCACCTCGAACACCGGCAACTCGCAACAGGGCCGCGGTGAGCCGCCGACGACCGGAGACGCCACCTGGCGTCACACCTTCTACCCCGGCATCTTCTGGTCGATCCCCGGGGGCGACTACTCGCTCACCGCCAGCGCCACGAAGTCGGTCGGCAACGTCGGCTTCTACACCTGGGGTTCGACATCGGGCATGGTGGCCGACGTGCAGTCGTGGCTGAACACCCCGTCCCAGAACTTCGGCTGGATCGTCATCAGCAACGAGACCTCGATACAGACGACCAAACGCTTCGGCACGCGCGAGAACACCGGCTCGACCGGCGGGGTCGCATGGAAGCCCCGCCTGGTGATCACCTACACCCCCCTGGTCATCACCGGCGCCTGCTGCCAGGGACCGGGCTGCACGCTGCAGACGCCCGCCGCCTGCCTGGCGCTGCCGGGCGCCTACCAGGGGAACGGGACCACCTGCTCGCCGAACCCCTGCTTCGTTCCGACGGGGGCCTGCTGCGCGAACAACGGGACCTGCACCGCGGTCAGCCAGGCCTCCTGCACGGGCGGCGGCGGAACCTACCAGGGTGACGGCTCGGCGTGCGCCGGGACCTACTGTCCCATCGTGCTGACGCCTTACCTCGATGCGCTGCCGATCCCGCCGGTGGCCACGCCCATCGTCGGATCCCCGGGCGCCGCGGCGACCTACAACATCACCGCGCGCGAGTTCGAGCAGCAGTTCCACAGCCAGCTGCCGATGACGCGCGTGTGGGGATACCACGACGGCGTCGGGCCGCTGCACACGCCGGGACCGATCATCGTGGCGCGCACGGGACAGCCGGTCACGGTCAACTGGATCAACGACATCCGTGACTTCGTGACCAACGCGCCGCGGACGAACGACCACTACCTCGATGTCGACACCCAGCAGGACGGCAATGGCGTCGTCTGCATCATGGGCGCCGAGGACAGGGCGAAGATCGTCTCGCATCTGCACGGCGGGCACGTGCCGGCGATCTACGACGGCTATCCCGAGAATACATTTCTCCCCGGCGACCCGCCGGTTCCGTACATCTACCCGAACAACCAGCAGGCGGGATACCTCTGGTTCCACGACCACGCCCTCGGGATCACCCGGCTGAACGTCTACATGGGGCTGGCGGGCGCCTACCTGGTGCGCGACGCGGTGGAGGACGCGATCAACCTGCCGCGCGGCCAGTACGAGATCCCGCTCGTGATCCAGGACCGCAAGTTCAACCCGAACGGCACGCTGGCCTATCCGAGCATGTGGATGGATATGTTCTTCGGCGACAAGATCATCGTCAACGGCAAGGTGTGGCCGTATCTCGACGTCCGGCGCGGCAAGTACCTGTTCCGGCTGCTGAATGGGTCGACGTCGCGCGTCTACACGCTGTCGCTGACGCCGCCGAGCGGCGCGCTGTCCTTCACCGTCGTCGGCGACGAGGGGGGCCTGCTCGAAGCCCCGGCCGCCGGGGTCGGTTCGCTCACATTCGGACCGGGCGAGCGCTACGACGTCATCGTGGACTTCGCCGGCTACGCCAACGGCGACGAGATCCTGCTGACCAACAGCGCCGGCGCTCCGTTCCCGAACGGCCCCGTCGACGTCGCCCAGGTGATGAAGTTCCGGGTCACGAGCCAGGCGGGGGACACCGACCCCGTCCCCGCGACCTTGCGCCCGATCGAGCGCCTCAACCCGGCGGCCGCGGTCCAGGTCCGTGATTTCCGGCTCAAGCAGGCGGGCCTTGACGGCTGCGGGCGATCGATGTGGACCATCAACAACCTTGGCTGGAAGGACATCACCGAGTACCCCGAGCTCGGCACCGTCGAGATCTGGAGGTTCATCAACGACTCGGGCGTCTCGCACCCGATGCACATGCACCTCGTCATGTTCCAGGTCCTCGATCGCGACGGGTTCACCACCGGCCCCGGCGGCGTGGTCATCCCGAACGGCAGCCCGCAGGCCCCCCCGGCCGAGGAGAGAGGTTGGAAGGACACCGCCATGGTCGCACCGGGCCAGATCCTGCGCGTCATCGCCCGCTTCGAGGACTACAAGGGCAAGTACGCTTACCACTGCCACATCCTTGAGCACGAGGAACACGAGATGATGCGGCAGTTCCAGACGGTGTCCTGCGGCGACGGAGAGATCGACCCGAACGAGGCGTGCGACGCCGGCGCCGCCAACGGGACCTCGGGCTCGTGCTGCACCGCCGCCTGCACAATCGTCGGCGCCGGAACGCCGTGTACCGACGGCAACGCCTGCACTGAAAACGACCAATGTCAGGCGGGAACCTGCGCCGGGACACCCGTGGCCCCACCGTCCGAGGTCACGAACCTCCTCTTCGCGTCGGACCGGACGACACTCACCTGGGACCCGCTTGCGGGAGCCCCGGCGGGCACCGCTTACGACGTGACTCGCGGCCTGGTGAGCCAGCTTCCGGTGGGCGGAGGGGCCGCTGAGTCGTGTCTGGCTTCTGGCCTCCCGGTGTCATCCACATTGGATGCTGTGCTTCCCGGCCTCGGTCAAAGTTTCTGGTACATCGTGAGAGGGCGGCACTCGTGCGCAACCGGCACCTATGGGTACGCGGCCGAGAATGGAGTGCCAACCGTCGAGCGAGTAACCCTGACCTGCCCGTGACGCGCTCGACGATGGGAGGTCATGTTCGGCCGTCGCCCCCATCATCTTGATCTCATCGATCGTCGGCTCGAAGCGGGAGAGTTGCGGGGAAGAGGCCAGGCTCCGTCATGCGGGAGGATCCATCCCGAGCTGCCACGAGAGGAAGGCGATCTCCAGCGCGAGGTCGTCGACGATCCTGCCGAACGGCTTGCCGCCGGAGTGGCCGGCGTGGGTGTCGTAGAGGAGCAGGACGGGCCGGTCAGAGACAGTGGCCCACTGGAGCGCGGCGGTCATCCGGCGCGCCTGGAGGGGCGGAACGCGCGTGTCGGCGTCTCCGGTCGTGAAGAGAACGGCCGGGTAGGGGACGCCCTTCTGCACCTTTTGATAAGGAGAGTAGGCGGCCAGATACTTGAACTGCTCCGGGTCGCGGGCGTCGCCGTACTCGAGTAGCGCCGGCGGGTTGTTGTTGTCGAAGTACGGATAGCGGAGCATGTCGAGGTCGGGG
>JAYUCR010000457.1:0-3038 GCA_043740165.1 Acidobacteriota bacterium
CTCTTCCGCCGCCTGAAGACCGACGACGAGAGGACCGGGTTCATCCAGCGCTTCTGGGCCCGGCGCGATCCCGACTCCTCGACACCCGACAACGAGTACCGCACCCTCTTCTACCATCGCGTGGAGGAGGTGGCGCAATTGTTCGCGACCGAATCGACCAAGCCGGGCTGGAAGACCGATCGCGGCAAGATGTTCATCATGCTCGGACCTCCCGACGAGATCGACTTCGGACCGAACCCCACCTCCCCTCCCGAGGTGATCATCTGGACCTACCGCAATCCGCCCCCCGGCACCGGGGCGAGCCCCAACACCGAGGTGCGCTTCGTGCGCGATCAGAGCGGCGAGTACCGTCACACCGCCGGCCTCCGGCTTTTCTTCAGCGACACGGCGATGTCGTCGGCGCTGGCGACGCAGGCGATGATGGTGAAGAGCCTGCCGGACACGCACGTGACGATCGAGGGCGGGGCAACCCCGGGCCCAGAGGCCACCGGGAGGACCGCCGCTTCCGCATCCCCGTTCCGGACCCACGCCGATTTTTTCCGTTCCGGGGAGGGACGGACCTTGACCGTGCTGACCCTCTGGGCCGACGAGCCTCCGATCAAGGAGGGCGCATCGCCCCTCCCCGCTCCGGTGGAGGCGTCGGTGCGGCTGACGGCGGAGGAGGGGGAGATCGCGGCGACACCGACCGGCGGAGCCACAAACCTGAGAGCGGGCCAGGGGGAGCTGGCGCGCGACGGCACGGGGGCGCGGATCTTCCAGGGCGGTGTCAGCCTGCGCCCTGGACGTTACGCCGTCACCTGGTCCGTGACCCGTCGCGGTGAGCCGAGCCCGATCCCGTTCCGGCAGACGATCGTGGTTCCCGCGTTCGCCGATGGGGCGCTCGAGATCGGGCCGATCGTCTTGGCGGCCCACCTCGACCGGCTGGAGGCCAAACCATCGCCGGAATACACGGCCCCCTTTCTCCTGGGCCGGTTGCGCGTCGTGCCGCGCCTCGACGATCGATTCGGACAGGGCGAGGAGCTGGCGTTCTTCTACCAGGTCCTGAACGGCTCGACCGACCCGATCGAGGAGCTCCCCGATCTCGACCTCGAATACCGTTTCGAGAACGAGGTGCAGGGGCAGGATCGCTCGGTCTCCTGGCAGCCGTTCGGGCGCCCCATCCACCTGACGCACGAGGAAAGCCTCGTGCAGGGGTTCTCCCTGCCGCTCGCCGGCTGGGCCCCCGGCTCGTACCGCCTCGAGGTCATCGTGTTCGACAACCTGACCGGCGGCAGCGCGCTCCGCCAGATGCCATTCACCGTGCGCTGACCTTGACCGGAAACCGTTGCGTCACTTATATTTCCGGCCGTCCGCCCGATTGGAGTCAGGAGCTCATCCGTGCGTCGAACGCCGCCGACCCGCCCACCCCGATCGCGCCGAGTCGCGCCGCGCCGCGCCGCGCCAGGTCGCGGCGCTGCACACAATGCCGCGCCGCGTCGCGGGCTGAAGGTCGTGGCGCTCGGCGGCGGCACCGGGCTGCCGGTGGTGCTGCGCGCCCTGAAAGGCCCGATCCTGGAGCTGGGCGGCAGCCTCACCGGCATCGTCACCGTCACCGACGACGGCGGCAGCAGCGGCCGCCTGCGGCGCGACTACAACGTCCTGCCGATGGGGGACATCCGCAACTGCCTCGTGGCCCTGTCGGAAAACGAGCCGCTCATGTCGCGCCTGTTCCAGTACCGCTACCGCGGTCGCAACGGGCTCGGCGGACACTCGGTGGGAAACCTGATCCTGACGGCGCTCGCCGACTGCTCGCGCTCCTACCTGAAGGCGATCGAATTTTCCGGCGACGTGCTGGCGATCCAGGGCCGCATCCTCCCCTCGACGCTCGAGAACGTCGTGCTGCGCGCCCGGCTGGCCGACGGCCGCCTGGTCCGCGGCGAGTCGCGCATCTCGCGCAGCCCCCGTCCGATCCTCGAGGTGATCACCCACCCGGCCCACCCGCGCCCGGCGCCCGGCGTGCTCAAAGCCCTGCGCGAGGCGGACCTCATCATCCTCGGGCCGGGGAGCCTGTTCACCAGCGTCATCCCCAATCTCCTGGTGCGCGGCGTGGCGCGCGCCATCGCCCGATCGCGCGCCTCGCGCGTCGTGGTCGGCAACCTCATGACCCAGCCGGGAGAGACCGACGGTTTCTCGGGGGCCGATCACCTCGATGCCCTCACCCGCATCGCCGGTCCGGGGCTGGTCGACTACTACCTGGCCAACGGCCGCCCGGCGACGCCGTGGCTGCAACGCCTCTACGCCCGGGACGGCGCCGTGCAGGTGGCGATGCACCCGGCGGGGCTGCGGGCGCTGGGTGCCGTGCCGGTGGAGCGCGATCTCCTGCGCGAGGACCTGGCCGACCGCAAGCTCCGGCACCACGAGGGCAAGCTGGCGCGCGCCCTCCTGCGCCTGGCGCGCTGACGAGGGGCAGGCACCGACGATGCGCCTGAACCTCAGCGACGAGCCGGTGACGGCGGAGCTGCTGTCCGAAACGCTCCACCGCACCGGGAGCGCCCGCATCGCGATCAACGGCACCAGCATGCATCCGACGCTACAAATGGGGTGGTGGATCTTCCTGAAACCAGCGACCGGAGCCGATTTGAAGCCGGGACAGATCGCCCTCTTCCGTACCGAGCACAACCTGACCGCGCACCGGCTGGTCTGGATCGAGCGCCATGCCGAAGGCGACACCCTGGTCTTCCGGGGCGACCACAACCGGGTGCGCGAGCGCGTGCCCCCCTCGGCGGTGATCGCACAGGTCGTGGCGGTGGAGGTGCCGGGGACGCGGCGCGGCCTGGAGCGCGTCGTGACGCTCGATCACGACGCCCTGTCGATCTTCTATCGCGGGACCTTCGCGATCTACTCGCTGCTGCGGCCGATGCTGCCGGCCCCGGCCGCACCCGGGACGCCGATCGGTCCCGCCGGACGGCTGCTCCGTCGCGGCCTGGCCGCTGCCGAGCGCATCCTCTCTTTTCTGCTGCCGCAACACCGGTGATCGTGCCGTCGTCAACCCCCTGACG
>JAYUCR010000458.1:0-7365 GCA_043740165.1 Acidobacteriota bacterium
TATTACCTCGGCAAGAGCCTGTTCGAGACCGGAGACGACGCGGGGGCCTCCCAGGCCTTCAAGAAGGCTATCGAGCTGAAACCGGACATGAAGGGGGCCCACTTCTACCTGGGCAACCTGGCGCTGCGCGACGACAACGCTGCGGCCGCGGCCGCCGAGTACGAGCAGGAGCTCAAGCTCACGCCGGACTCCGCATCCGTCCTCTATAACCTCGGCAAGGCCTGTCACCAGTCGGGCGACGCCGACAAGGCGCTGGCGGCGCTGGACCGGTCGGCCGCCATCGATCCCTCGAAAGCGGAGACGTTCATGCTGATGGCCACGGTGTACGAGGGGCGCGGCGAGAAGGCGAAGGCGGACGAGATGTACCAGAAGGTCGCCGCCATCGACCCGCACAACGCGGCCGTCCTGTTCTTCAACGCCGGCGTCAAGGCGTGGAATGAAAACCGCCCCAAGGAAGCGATTTCGGCCTACACGAAGGCGCTCGAGATCGATCCGAGCTACGCCCAATCCCACCGCGAGCTCGCGCGGGCGCTCATGGCGCAGCAGGATTTCCCGGGCGCCTTGAAGCATTTTCAAGAGTACCTAAAGCTCAACCCGGCCGCGCCCGATGCGCGTGAGATTCAGGAGAGCATCGCGCTCCTAAAGAAATAGGGACTGGCGGCGGGTCAGGCGCGCCAGGCGATCAGCGCCGACATGCGTCCCGGCGCGCCCCGGGATCGACGGAACGATTCGAGCAGGTCTCCCCGGCAGACCGTGCAGAGCCCCGTTGCGGCAAGGTGATCCTCGCGGATCCCACAGGCGATTGCCTGGCGTCGGTTGGCGTCGATCAGATCGATGCGGGCCGGGACTCCGGCCAGAATCGAGCGGGAAGCCTGCGGGTCGGAGCGTCGCAGGGCTGCCACCACCTCGTCACCCACCTCGAAACAGCAGGGGCCGATCGATGGGCCGAGGCCGACCCGGACATCCTCGGCCATCGCCCCGAGTGCGCAGAGATCGCGGATCGCCGCGCGCAGCACGCCGGCCACGGTGCCCCGCCAGCCGGCATGCACGGCGCCGGTCACCCCCGACACCGGATCGGCCAGCAGGATCGGGACGCAGTCGGCGACCCGAACGCCCAGCGCCACGTCCCTGCGGGAGGTGGTCAGCGCGTCGGCGGAAGGTCGGTGCTCCTGCGACGCAGGAGACTCGCCGGCCTCCACCCGGTGCAGGAGCGCGCCGTGCACCTGGCGCAGCTGGAAGAGGGAGGTCCGGCGCTTCGTGACCGCCGCCAAGACGGCATCCTCGTCGGATCCGAGCACGGTATAGACGTGCGCCAGCCCAGGGATCTCGGTCAAGACCGGAAGAGTCAGACGCCGTGTGGGACCGCTCCCTTCCAGCCGGGCCTGGCCCGTGCTCCCGTCCGCTGTCCCGGCGCTCATGCGGGGGAGTCTACGGAGGCGTGCCCGCCTTGACAAGCCTCGACGCTTGCGGCACTCTATCGCCCTTCGCGCGCTGGAAGAGGGTCTGATCCGGACCGTGAGATGTTTGTGCGACGGAGGCAGAAATGTGCCTCCTTTTATTTTGCCGGCGGGGCCGCGGCCCCTGTCGCCAGATGCGGTCGGGAGTCGATCGCGGGGGATGTCGTAGGTGGAACCGTTCGGGATGATGACTCCGCCGCAAGGGCAGGGACAAGCGAGCCCGTGGATCCAGCTCGTCCCACTCGTCTTCTTCTTCATCGTCATCTACTTCCTCCTGATCCGTCCGGCGCAGACGCGCCAGAAGCAAGTGAAGGCGCTGCTCGAGGGTCTGAAACCGGGAGACCGGGTGGTCACGTCGGGAGGTCTCATCGGGACGATCGTCGGGCTCGAGCGTGACATTGTCCAGTTGCGCATCGCCGACAAGATGAAGGTCGACGTCACCAGAAGCTCGGTGGTCGGGCTTCACGAGCATTCTTCCGCGTCCGGGCCCGAGGCCTAGGAGAAACGATGGATTTCGCCGACGTCCGCGTGCGCCTCGTGGTCATCCTCGGGGTCATCGGGCTCTGTCTGTTCCTGATCTACCCGGTGAGCAACACGATCAACCTCGGACTCGATCTGCGAGGCGGCATCCACATGGTGATGCGCGTCAAGACCGCGGACGCGGTGAAGAACGAGGTCGAGCTGGCGCGCGAGCGGATGCGAACCGCCCTGAACGAGAAAGGGATCTCCCCGTCGCAGATCGAGCCCGAGGGGGAGGCCGGGCTGGTGTTCTCCGGGATCGACCCCGGTCGCACGGCCGAGGCCAGGACGCTGCTGCGGGATCAATTCCCGCAGTATTCCGTCGATTCGAGCGGCGCCGGGCAGCTCCATCTCACGCTGCGCCCGGCGGACGAGTCGGCGATCCGCGATTCCGCGGTGCGCCAGTCGCTCGAGACCATTCGTACCCGGATCGACAAGTTCGGCGTGGCGGAGCCGACCATTCAGAGGAAGGGCGTCGGGCCGATGGCCGATCAAATCATCGTGCAGCTGCCGGGAGTCGAGGACCCGGAGCGGGTGAAAGGGATCATCGGCTCGCAGGCGTTCCTCGAATGGAAACTCGTGAAGGTGCCGCCCGGAGTGACCACGGAGCAGTTCCGCCCGCCGGACAATCCGCAGGCCGTGAACGCCGCCTTCGGTGGCACCCTCCCCGCGGACGTCGAGGTGCTGCCGCAGACCTTCAACAATAAGGACGGTCGGCGCGTCACGGTCTACTGGCCGGTGACCCGATCCTCCCCCATCACCGGACGTGATCTGAAGAACGCCCGGCGTGACCAGGATCGCTTCGGGGGCGCTGCCGTGAGCTTCCTGTTGACGGCCGAGGCGGGGCAGCGGTTCCAGGATCTGACACGGGCCAATCAGGGGCAGATGCTGGCCATCGTCCTGGACCGCGAGATCATCTCGGCGCCGCGGATCAACGCGGTCATCGCCGAGCGTGGCGTCATCGAAGGGGGCAACTTCACCGTCGAGACCTCCGAGGACCTGGCCCTCAAGCTGCGCGCGGGCGCCCTGCCGGCCGGCATGGACATCCTCGAGGAGCGCACCGTGGGCGCGTCGCTCGGGGCCGATTCAATCAAGCACGGCATCGTGGGCTCGATCATCGGCTCGGTGATCGTGGTGTTGTTCATGCTGATCTACTACCGGATGGCCGGCGTGAACTCGACAATCACCCTGGGCATCAACCTGCTCATCCTGTTCGGAGCGATGGCCTCGCTGCACTCGACGCTGACCTTGCCGGGGATAGCGGGCATCGCGCTCACCGTGGGCATGGCGGTCGACGCCAACGTGCTGGTCTTCGAGCGCATCCGGGAAGAGCTCCGCCTCGGGCGCACCGTCAAGGCGTCGATTCAAGCCGGATTTGAAAAGGCCTTGAGCACCATCGTCGACAGCAACCTGACGACCCTGATCGCCGCGCTGGCGCTGCTCGGATTCGGCACCGGGCCGGTCAAAGGATTCGCGGTCACCCTGAGTGTCGGTATCATCGCAAATCTCCTGACCGCAGTTTTCATGTCCCGGGTACTGTTCGACGCGCTCCTGACGGTTCGTCCCAAAGCGGAAAAATTGAGCATCTGAGGATCGAGGCGACCCCATGCTGCAGGTCTTTCACGACGCGAACTTCCGGTTGATGTGGGGCACCAAGTACCTGTTCCTCGCGTTTTCCGCCCTCTGCACCCTCGGCTCGTTCCTGGTCATCGGGTTCATCGGGTTCAATTACGGCATCGACTTCGCGGGCGGGACGGCGGTGCAGGTCCGGTTCCTCGGCGCGCCGCCGATCGACGCCATCCGCAGCGAGATGGAACGCGCCGGGCTCGGCGATGTCACGCTGCAGCGGATCGGCGCCGAAACCGACCACGAGATCCTGATCCGGGTGGAACGCGACGCCAAGGCCGCCGGGAAGGAAGGGGAGGGCGGCAACATCAGCCTGAAGGTGCTCGACGCGCTGCGCCGTATGCAGGGCGGCGAGGAGCAGGGCGACCGGCTCGATCTGAACATGGTCTCGGAGGCTTCTCTCCGCGAGTGGATTTCGACCCATCGGCCGGCACCAGCGGACCCCTCCGTGACGGCGCCGTCTCCCGACGCCGCCGCCATCGCGGCGGCGATCGTCAAGGGTCGCAATGATCGCAAGGGCCTCTTCAGCGACATGACGGAGTTGTCGACGATCCCCGGAGTGGATGCGGCGCTTGTGGCGGCGTTCAAGGATCAGGCGAGGCTCGGCCAGTTCGCGCTCCGGGGGGTCGATTTCGTCGGGCCGACCGCGGGGAAGGAATTGCTGCAGAACACCGGCTGGGCGATCCTCGGGGCCGTCGCCGGGATTCTCATCTATGTCTGGTTCCGGTTTCACAAGATCGCGTGGGGGTTGGCCTCGATTGTCGCGCTGGTGCACGACGTCGTCATTGCCGCCGGAGCCGTGGCCCTTACCGGGAAAGAGTTCTCGCTGCCGGTCGTGGCGGCACTCCTGACGATTCTGGGCTACTCGATCAACGATACCATCGTGGTGTTCGACCGCATCCGTGAAAACCTGCGCCTTTACCGCGATCTCGACTTCGAGACGGTGGTCAACGGCTCGGTGAACCAGACCCTCAGCCGGACCGTCCTGACCTCGTTCACCGTCTTCGTCGCGGTCACGGCCCTCTTCCTGTACGGCGGCGAGAAGCTGAACCCGCTGTCGTTCTGCCTGATGGTCGGGGTGGTGTTCGGGACCTACTCCTCCATCTTCGTCGCCGCGAGCCTTCTGGTCCTGGCCTATAAGCATCTCGGTCCGAAGTACGTCAAGGCCTGAGGCGCCCGCCCGACCCCACGCCACTTGGTTGCGGCTCGTTTGACGCGGTTGCTATACTGAACAGCCTGCGAGCCCGAGACCGGGCATCACCCCGCGGGCCGTCATCATGATCCGATTCGAGGACATCCAGGAGAAGGTCGAGTCCTACCTCAAGGACGCCGACCTTGAGTTGCTGCGCCGGGCCTACGTGTTCTCCGCCAAGGAGCACAAGGGGCAGACGCGCAGCTCGGGCGAGCCGTACCTGGTGCATCCGCTCTCGGTAGCCTACATCCTGGCAGAGCAGAAGCTCGACCTCACCTGCATCGTTTCCGGGCTCCTGCACGACGTGCTGGAGGACACGCTGACGACGCGCGCCGTCCTTGAGGAGAGCTTCGGAAAGGACATCGCCGACGTCGTCGAAGGGTTGACCAAGATCGCGCGCATCAGCTTCAATTCGCGGGAGCAGCAGCAGGCGGAAAGCTTCCGCAAGATGATGCTGGCGATGGTGGACGATATCCGGGTCGTCCTGGTCAAGCTGGCCGACCGGTTGCACAACATGCGCACCCTGGAGCACCTCTCGGAGCGCCAGCAGGAGCGCATCGCGCGCGAGACCATCGAGATCTACGCTCCCCTGGCCCACCGTCTCGGCATGGGACGCATCAAGAGCGAGCTCGAGGATCTCTCCTTGCAATACCTCGATCCCGCCGGGTACCAGCAACTGGTGAAGGGTCTGGACGAGAAGCGCCGGGTCACCGACGATCTCATCCGGGAGATCGAGGGCACGCTCCGCACGGAGCTCAATAAGGCCGGGATCGAGTGCACCCTCAGCGGCCGGCGCAAGCACCTCTACAGCATTTACAAAAAGATCAAGCACCAGCGGATCGACGTGAGCGAGGTGTACGACTACGTGGCCTTCCGCGTGCTCACCGGCAGCATCAAGGACTGCTACGGCGCCCTGGGAATCATCCACGGATTGTGGCGGCCGGTGCCCGGGCGCATCAAGGATTTCATCGCGATGCCGAAGCCGAACATGTACCAGTCGCTGCACACCTCGGTGATGAGCGACAAGGGGCAGCCGTTCGAGGTGCAGCTCCGGACCCGCGAGATGCACCGCATCGCCGAAGAGGGCATCGCGGCGCATTGGAAATACAAGGAAGGGAAGGGAACCGGGGAGCACGACGCCAACATCCAGTGGCTGCGGCAGATCATGGAATGGCAGCAGGAGTTGAAGGACCCGCACGAATTCCTGCGCATGGTGAAGGTCGATCTCTACCCGGACGAGGTGTACTGCTTCACGCCACAGGGGCGGGTGACCTCGTTCCCGCGCGGGGCCACCCCGGTGGACTTCGCCTATTCGGTGCATACCGAGGTCGGGCATCACTGCGCCGGCGCGCGCATCAACGGGCAGTTGCAGCCGCTGCGTACCGAGCTGAAGAACGGCGATATCGTCGAGATCGTCACCGCGACCAATCACAGCCCGAGCCCCGACTGGCTGACCTTCGTGCGCACCCCGAGGGCGCGCACCAAGATCCGGCAATGGCTCAACATCGACCGTCGCCATCGCAGCGTCGATCTCGGCAAGACCGTGAGCGACCGCGAGTTCAAACGCTTCCGCTTCGCACTGAAGCCGCACATCAAGGAGGCGGCGCGGCTGAAGGAGGTCCTCTCCGGCATGGGCTACACGGCGCTGGAGGACTTCTACGCCGCGGTGGGCTATGGGAAGGCGACGCCGCGCGCCCTGATCGAGAAGCTCGATCCGCAGGCGCAACCGCACGACACGGTCGAGGGCGGGCTGGCGCAGACGGTGCGGCGCGTGTTCGGACTCTCCGGCAAGAAGGTCACCGTCCGCGGCCTGGATGACGCCCTCATCACCCTGGCGCGCTGTTGCAACCCGATCCGCGGCGAGCCGATCGTGGGCTACATCACGCGGGGGCGCGGTGTCACGGTGCACTCGGAGCGCTGCCCGAACCTCGAAAAGCTGCTGTACGACCCCGAGCGGCGCATCGAGGTGATCTGGGAGGGCGCCGACGCCTCGCAATTCGAGGTGCGCCTGACGGTTTTCTCGGAGGATCGCCCGGGGATCCTCGCGCGGATCACGCAGGCGATCGCAGACGCCAAATCGAACATCAAGAACGTCGAAGCCCGGACGTTCGAGGATCGGCGCGGCGAGATCACGCTGGTGCTCGACATCCGGGACGTCGATCATCTCCAGCGCATCGTCGAGAAGCTGAAAGGGATCGAGGGGGTCTATCACGTGGAGCGCCAGGTCGCCTGAGCGCGGAGGAGGTCCGATGGAGGAGACGTTGGCGGTGACGACGGACAAGGCCCCGAGGGCGATCGGGCCCTACAGCCAGGCGATTCGGAGCGGCGGGTTCCTGTTCACCTCCGGGCAGGTGGCGCTCGACCCGGACACCGGGGAGCTCGTGCGCGGTTCGCTCGAAGCGGAAGTCGAGCGCGTGCTCGAAAATCTGGCGGCCGTGCTGCAGGCCGGAGGAAGCGGCCTCGAGAGGGTGGTCAAGACGACCGTCTTCCTGATCGACATGGCGGATTTCCAGGCGATGAACACGGTGTATGCCCGGCATTTCGGGGCGTCCCGGCCGGCCCGTTCCACGG
>JAYUCR010000459.1:0-7364 GCA_043740165.1 Acidobacteriota bacterium
GCAAATAGCAACGCCGGCCAGACTCAGCCCTCGTGCAGCTCGGCGTTCCAGTAGGCCATGTCGAGGAAGTTCTTCCAAGCCTGATACTGGCCCGAGGCGAAGGAGATCTTGACCAGCGGATGCCAGCGGGGACGGCTCGGGGCGTGGATGAGCCGCATCCGCACCTCGTCCGGCAGCATTCCTCCCTTGCGGGAATTGCACGGGATGCAACAGCAGACGACGTTTTCCCACGTCGACTTGCCACCGCGCGACAGCGGCACGACATGATCGAGATTGAGATCGCGCGTCTGGAACCGCCCGCCGCAGTACTGGCAACGGTTGCGATCGCGATAAAAAATGTTCTTCCGGGTGAAGCGCACTTCGTGCCGGGGCAGACGATCGAAATCGATCAGCAGGACCACGCGTGGGACACGGATGCGGATGGTCGGCGTGACGATCGACTCTTCATGAGCCTGCGGCGGAACATCGACCCAGTCTTCCCAGGCGCAGGTCGTGTAGTCGGGGTTGACCGCGCGGACATGCCCCTTGTACAGAAGGCAGAAGGCCTTCCGGACCGTCGTCACCTGGATGGCCTGGAACAGCCGGTTGAGAACGAGAACGTTGGTGTCGAGCATGACATTTGTCATCCCCGGCCCGCCCCCGGCGGGCCACGGGAGTCAGGGAAGAAAGTAGGATGACGTCAGAAGATTGTCAAGCCCCACCGGGCTTGCCGCCGCTTCTTCCGCCCGGACGAAACGCCGTCACCAGGGCCCTGCGCGCGGCGTGGCGCTCGAGCGCCAGCTCGATGAGCCGGTCCACGAGCCTGGGAAACGGCAGGCCGCTCGCCTCCCACAGCTTGGGATACATGCTGATGGGCGTAAACCCGGGCAGCGTGTTCACCTCGTTGAGGAACACAACACCCGTGTTCCGGTCGATAAAGAAGTCGACGCGGGCCATTCCGGCGAGATCCAGGACCCGGAAGGCGCGAATCGCCAGATCGCGCACCAGCCTCGCCTGCTCCGCGGGGAGATCGGCCGGAATGACCAACCGCGATCCGGTATCCAGATACTTGGCCGCGTAGTCGTAGAACTCGTGCGCCGGGACGATTTCACCGGCGACCGAGGCCTCCGGAGCATCGTTGCCGAGCACGCTGCACTCGATCTCCCGGGCCTCGATTCCCTGCTCCACGAGGACGGCACGATCGTATCGAAATGCCAGATCGAGCGCCTCCTTGAGGCCGCGGCCGTCCCTCACCTTCGAGACGCCGACACTGCTGCCGCCGTTGCTCGGCTTGACGAAGCACGGGTAACCGCATTCCGATTCGAGACGCGCCATCAGGATCACGGCGGCGTCGTCAAATTCGGCACGCGTCACAACGCGGTGCCGCACAATCGGCAACCCGGACTGGTGAAACATCGCTTTCATGGCCGCCTTGTCCATTCCGAGCGCGGAACCCAGCACGCCGGCCCCCACGAACGGCAGATCCGCGAGGGTGAGCAGGCCCTGGAGGGATCCATCCTCGCCACCGCTGCCGTGCACGATGGGGAACACGACATCCACCCTCGCGGGCCGCCGGGGTCCGCGGCGGGCCGGCCGGGGCCCGCGGGCGGCAAGACCGAGCAGATCGGTCACGGAAGTGCCCCCCGCGCGCCCTCCCGCGGATCGCCCCGGCGTCCAGCGGCCATCCCGCGTCACAAGCACCGGCACGACCTCATAGCGTTGCGGATCGAGCGCGGCCATGATGGACTTCGCCGACACCAGCGACACCTCGTGCTCCACCGAGCGGCCGCCGTAGATCACGGCAACCCGGAGCCGTCGCCGGCCGCGCGCCCGGGCTTTCATGAAGTGGTCCCGAGAGCTTCGCCAGCCAGCGCCGCTCTCATCAATTGCGCGATCCGCTCCCGATCCTCGGCCCGTGACTGGAAGCGGACCTCCACCTGGCCATCCCCGATGGTCGTTCCGGTCACGCGCACCAGCTTGCAGAGCCGCGCGAGGAGATCCACGGAACCCTCGGGGATGGAGATCGACTCCTCCATCACGCCATGGCCCAGCTTGGAGCGCACCGCGGCCCGCAGCCGCGCTCCGTCCTTCGGATCGAGCGCGGAGATCAGAATGGCCTCGGGGTAGTCGCTGCGCAACCGCGTGCGCAGCGGCCCGGTGAGCCTGTCGACCTTATTGAGAACCACGAGCGATGGCCGGCTGCCGAAGCCGAGGCCGGCGAGCGCCTCGTGCGTGGCGCGCAGATGGTCGGCGAGCGCCGGCGACGAGGCGTCGACGATGTGCAGCAGCAGGTCCGCGTCGGCGGCCTCCTCCAGCGTGCTGCGGAACGAAGCGACCAGGTGATGCGGCAGCTTGCGGATGAAGCCGACCGTGTCGATCAGCAGGAAAGGCTCCTCCCCCGAACTGCTGCAACGGCGCACCAGGGGATCCAGCGTGGCGAACAGGCGATCTTCGACGAACGTTCCGGCCCCGGTCAGCAGATTGAGGATTGTCGACTTTCCGGCGTTCGTGTACCCCACGAGCGCGACGCGCGGGATGCCCCCCCTCCCCTTCCGCCGCTCACGTCGTTCACGCTCGATGCGGTCCAGCTCGGAGGCCAGGTGCGCGATCCGTCGCCGGATGAGCCGCCGATCCGTCTCGAGCTGGGTCTCTCCGACTCCGCGGGTTCCAATCCCGCCCGCCTGCCGCGAAAGGTGGGTCCACTGGCGGGTCAGCCTCGGGAGCATGTAGCGCAACTGCGCCAGCTCCACCTGCGTACGCGCCTCGCGCGAGCGGGCGCGGCGGGCGAAGATGTCGAGAATCAGCGCCGAGCGATCCAGCACGACGGCCTCGAGCGCCTCTTCCAGATTGCGGACCTGGGCCGGCGAGAGATCCTCGTCGCACACCATGAGCCCCGCCCGGGCCTCGGACATGAGGAGCTTCAGCTCCTCCACTTTGCCCCGCCGCAGCAACGTGGCGGGGGCCAGAGCGCCCCGATCCTGGACGATGCGGCCGACGACGATCGCTCCGGCGGTTTCCACCAGCTGCGCCAGCTCGTCGAGGTGCTCGTCGAGGTCGGCTCGATCGCCGCGCCGCAAGGACACCCCGGCCAGGACCGCGCGCTCCCTCCGCCCGGCGGTTGCCCGCTGCGGAATGCTCACCGCGCGGCGGCCCGGGGTGCCGTGGAAGGTGGATCTTGGCCCAGCGCCTGCTGGAGGAGTTCTTCGTAGCGATCGGGGAGGCCGACGCCGGCATAGCGGATGATGCCGTCGCGTCCGATCAGAAAATTCTGCGGGATTGAATCGACGCGGTAACGGTTCATGACAGCGCTGCCCTCGTCCCAGAGCACCGGATAGGTCATCTTGAGCTTTTGAGCGAAGGCGCGCACCCCGTCGCGCGTCTGATTCATCGGCACCACCACGCCGAGAATTTCCAGCCCCTTGGCGTGGTACTTCGCGTAGACGTCCCGCAGATGCGGCACCTCTTCGACGCACGGCACGCACCAGGTCGCCCAGAAGACCAGGTGAACCACCTGCGAGCCGCGCAACTCTTTGAGGTTGACGCGTCGACCTTCGATGTCCTTCAAGGTGAAATCGTAGGCCAGGTCGCCAACCCGCCAGCCTTCACGCGGCCCCGCCTGGGGCATCTTCTGCGCCGCCGCCGGTGTCGGCAACGCCGCAACGAGCAGGAGAACGATGCTGGCGAAAAGGAGGGCACGCGTCATGCGGGTCATTATTCAGGGCTCGATTCAGGGCTCAATGGATGTGTCCGACCCCCGAATCGCGCTACCCCTGTGGTCGCCGCCCTGGGGTCGGAAGGGCTGAATTATAGCATGGCCCCAGGGGCCTGCCTGGCGGTCCGCCTCCTCCAAGGCACGCCGGACGCGGCCATTTCGGCCGGCCTATTCGATGGGCCGAAGGTTGAGGATAGGCACGACCTCGCCGACCACCGTACCCCGGTGGTTGCGCAGCGGCCCCACGAACCGGGCCGCCAGGGCCTCGGCGGCCGGATCGGTCAGGATTGCCAGCCGGCGCAGGCATTCGATCACGGCCGACGGCCGGGCGCGCTCGGCGTTTCCGTCCGCCACCTTGAGCGCGATGCCAAACCCACGGCCATCGCGCCGGAATCCGAGACCGTAGAACCCCTCGGCGCCGATTTTCGCGATCAGGTCGCAGGCCCCTTCGCGCATCAGGACGGTGCAGATCCGATCCGTGCCGGCCACCATCTCCGGATGCGCGTGCATGGCGCCGACCACGCGCCGGCAGGCCATCCTCAAGGATTCGGAAAGAGACTCCGGGTCCATGAGGCGGGCATACAAGCCCGCGGCGGCGCTCAGGGGAAGCGCAAAGGTGGGAGCCGAGCAGCCATCCACGGCGATCGGGATGGCGCCGGGCGGCAGGCCGGACAGCGCGGCCATCGCGTCCCGGATCGCGGTTTGAACCGGATGCCCCGGATCGAGATAGCTGTCGAGCGGCGCGCCGAGAGCCTTCGCCAGCGTCAGCATGCCGGCGTGCTTGCCGGAGCAGTTGTTGTGGATGGCGGACGGCCGAACTCCGGCCTCGCGCAGGGCGCGCGCGGCCGGGCGGTAGAAGGGCGGGTGGGCCCCGCATTGGAGCGCCTCCTCGGGTACTCCGATCCGCGCCAGGATGGAGCGGACCGCTTCCACATGCATCGGCTCCCCGCCGTGCGAGCCGATCATGACGGCGATCTGAGCATCGCTGAAGCCGGCCCTCTCCGCCGCGCCGGAAGCGATCAACGGCAGCACTTGAACCGGTTTCGCCGAGGATCGCAGGAAGGTGACTTCCCCCGGGTCACCGTGCGCCTGCACGACGCGGCCGCGGGCATCGGCGACCACCACGGCGCCATGATGCACCGACTCGAGCCGGCCTCCGCGGCGCACCTCGACCAGCGGCAGGTAGCCGCGGCCAGCGGCATGCTGATTCGTTTCCGGCAACGTCATCGCCACTTTGCTCCGCATGTTCTCCGCGTGGCATTGTATCGCGCGCGCCCCGTGGACGCGGCCGCTCACCTGTCATACCATACGCCGCATGCGTCTCACGTGGCTGCCGCGCGAGGCATGGCGGCGCAATCAGATTGCCGTCAACACCGCGGCCGCCATGATCTTCCTCGGATTCACCCTCGTGACGCCGTTCCTGCCCTTCTATCTCGAATCGATCGGCGTTCACGGCGGGGCGCGCATCGCGCTGTGGTCCGGGTTCCTGCTCACCGTCAGCCCGCTCCTCGCCGCGATCCTCGGTCCCTTCTGGGGGCGGCTCGCCGACTACCTGGGCATGAAGGTGATGGTGCAGCGCGTCCTGTTCACCATCGCGGTGCACTGGGGGTTGATGTTCTTCACGCGCACCGTCTGGCACGTCCTGGCGCTGCGGATCATGCTCGGGCTGTTCTCCGGTTTCGGGACGATGTCGGTCGCCCTGGTCACCCATGGCTGCCCCAAGGCGCGGATCGGCCACACCGTCGGAACCCTGCAGGCGACCCAGATCCTGAGCACGGCGATCGGCCCGTTCGTGGGGGGCATGCTGGCGGCCGGGATCGGCATCCGCAACACCTACCTCGTGACCTGCACTTTGTGCACGCTGGCGTTCCTGTTCGTTCTCCTCCTCTACCGTGACATCCCGGCGATCGCCGAGACAGAGTCCGAGCCTCTGGTGGTGGCCGCGGCGGGGCCGGTCTCGGAGGGGGTGCGCGCCCTGATGCCGCGCGGGGGAAGCGGGCCGCTCCGTCCTTCGTTCCTGCAGATCCTCAGGCTGCCTCTGTTCCTGCCGCTGCTCCCGATCCTTTTCCTCTCCAACATGGTGGATCGATCGCTGTTCCTGATTGTGCCTCTCTGGATCGCTTCGCCCAGGATGAACGTGGTCGCGGTGACCGCCACGACAGGGATGGTCACTTCCGCCGGCGCTTTCGCGGCCTCGGCTTCGGCTTACCTCTTCGGGCGCGCCGCCGGCCGCGGCCGGCCGGCGTTCCGGATTCTGGCCTGGAGCCTGGCCAGCGGCGGTGTGCTGATCCTGGCGATGGCCGCATCCCATTCCATCGGGATCTTCGCCTTGACGCGCCTCCTGCTCGGCCTGGCGATCGGCGGCGCGCCGACGCTCGGGTACGCCATCGCCGGGGAATTCATCCCCGATACGGTGCGCGCCTCCTCGTACGCCATTCTTTCCAGCACGGCCATGCTCGGGGCGTCGCTTGGCCCCACCCTCACCGGGGTCCTCAGCGCCGTCGACCTGCGCGCGCCGCTCCTGGTCGGCGGGCTGATCTACTTCTCGCTCGCGGCGCACGCGGTGATCCTGATGCGCCGGCAGGCCGGAATGCCGCTGCGCGCGGATGCGCCCCTGGCCGGGGAGGGACGATGAGCGGGCGGCGCGACGGCGGCCTCCTCGCCACCCGGCTCTCCAACGGGCTGCGCGTCCTGCTGCGCCCGATGCGCCAGGCTCCACTGGTGTCGGTCTGGTGCTGGTACAAAGTCGGATCCCGCGATGAGCGCCCCGGCCTGACCGGCATTTCCCACTGGGCCGAGCACATGAACTTCAAGGGCACGCGGCGCATCAGCAAGGAGGACATCACCCGCAAAGTGGAGTTGGCCGGCGGCCTCTGGAACGGCTACACCTGGCTCGACGTCACGACCTATTTCGAGACGGTGCAGAGCGCCGCGTTCGAGGACATGCTGCGGCTCGAGGCGTCGCGCATGACCGAGTGCCTCTACCCGGCGGCCGAGATCGAACGCGAGCGCACGGTCGTGATCTCCGAGCTACAGGGGGGCGAGAACGACCCGCGCTCCTATCTCGAGCGCGAGGTCACCGGCACCGCGCTGCAGGCGCACCCGTACCGCTGGCCGACGATCGGCTACCTCTCCGACCTGCGCGCCATCACGCGCGACGACCTGTACCGTCACTACCGCGCCTACTACGTCCCGAACAACGCGACGCTCGTGGCGGCCGGCGATTTCGAGCCCCGCGCGGCGCTGCGCCTGGTGCGGCGCCACTTCGGCCGCCTGCGGAAGGGCCCGGAGCCGCCCCCGGTGCGCACCATCGAACCGGAGCAGTCGGGCGAGCGGCGCGTCACGCTGCACCGGGCCTCCGGCGCCACTTATCTGCATCTCGCCTGGCCGGCGCCGGCGGCCGCCGATCCGGATTTCGCGACCCTTCTGGTCGCCGACGGCATCCTGGCGGGGGCCTTCGGGGTCAACGCCTGGTCCGGAGGTCAGGGGCGGGGGCCCAGCAAGGCCTCGCGCCTTTACCGCGCCGTGGTCGACCGCGGACTGGCGAGCGACATCGGCACCTCGGTCATCCCGACCCGATATCCTTTCTTGTATGCCATCCAGGCGACCGCCCGTGAGGGGATCGAGCCGTCGCGCATCGAGACCGCGATCCTCGACGAGATCGCCGCGATGG
>JAYUCR010000460.1:0-3005 GCA_043740165.1 Acidobacteriota bacterium
CTCCACACCAATTCGCTCGACGAGACGCTCGCGCTGCCGAGCGAGGCATCGGCCCGGCTGGCGCTGCGCACCCAGCAGGTGATCGCCGAGGAGAGCGGGGTGGCGAACAGCGTCGATCCGCTGGCGGGCTCCTACTTCGTGGAATCGCTCACCGATCGCATGGAGGCGGCGGCGCTCGACTACATCGCCCGGATCGACGGCATGGGCGGCATGGTCGCGGCCATCGAGCAGGGCTTTCCGCAGCGCGAGATCGCCGAGGCGGCCTACCGCTATCAGCGCCAGCTCGACACCGGCGAGAAGACGCTGGTGGGCGTGAACCGCTACACTGAGGGCAGCGGTCCTCCCCCCGAGCTCCTCCGCATCGGCGCCGAGGTCGAAACCGCCCAGCTGCAGCGCCTGCGGCGCGTGCGAGGTGAGCGGGACGAGGCCCGGCACGCGCGCGCCCTCGCCGCGCTGGGAGCTGCCGCCGGCGGATCCGAAAATCTCATGCCGCACGTGCTCGAGGCGGTGCGCGCCTACGCCTCGGTGCAGGAGATCTGCGATACCTTGAAGCGCGTGTTCGGCGTCTATCGGGAAGGGGCGGTGCACCTGTGAATCCGGGCGCGACCAAGGTCCGGCTGCTCGTCGGCAAGGTGGGCCTGGACGGCCATGATCGCGGCGCGAAGATCATCGCCCGCGCGCTGCGCGACGCCGGGTTCGAGGTCGTCTATACGGGGCTGCACCAGACCCCCGAGATGGTGGTCAACACGGCGCTGCAGGAGGATGTCGACGGCATCGGTCTGTCAATCCTGTCGGGCGCCCACCTGACGCTGTTTCCGAAGATCGTGAAGCTGCTGAAAGAGAAGAAGAGCGACGACATCGTGGTGTTCGGCGGAGGGATCATTCCCGACGAGGATGCCCCGAAGTTGAAGCAGGCGGGTGTGCGGGCGATGTTCACGCCGGGCACGACCACCCAGGAGGTGGTCGAATGGGTCCGGCAGAACGTCCCTCCGCGGCGGCGCTGAGCCGCGCCTCCGACACCCACGTCCGCGGCGGGCGCGCCGACGGGCGGGCATGAGGACCACCATCGCGCCCGAAAAACCTGCGCATCGCGGGGGAGGGCCTGGAGTGAAGACGATCCTGCTGGCCGACGACAGCATCACCATCCAGAAGGTGGTGGAACTGACGTTCTCCGATGGCGACTATCAGGTCTACTGCGTCAGCAATGGCGCCCAGGCCTTGCGCAAGGTGGCCGAGGTGCGTCCCGACATCATCCTCCTCGACGTGATCATGCCGGAAAAGAACGGCTACGAGGTGTGCGAGGCCTTGAAGGCCGACCCGCAGAACGCTTCCATCCCGGTCCTGCTGCTCACCGGCACCTTCGAGCCCTTCGACCGGCGCCGCGCGGAAACCGCGGGGGCCGCCGGACACCTCACGAAGCCGTTCGAGTCCCACACCCTGGTCGGCCGGGTTGAGGAATTGATTGCGGCCTCCCGCTTTCCGCGGCAGGCTTCCATGCCGGTCGCGCCGGGCGCCTCGATGGGCGGCGGGGCCGAGCACCACGCAGCGGCCGGGGCCGGGCTCGAGGCCGCCTCCGCGATCGCGGCCCCCGGAGGCCCGCCGCCGGCTCATCCCGTCGAGCCCTCGCGCGCCGCGGCGCACCCGATGATGGCGCCTCCGGACGCCGCCTCGGGCGGCTCGTACATGGGCTTCGCCGATCTGGGCCTCGACGAGGGCAGCGAACCGGTGGTGCCGGACCGATATGACGAGGGCGCGCCCTCCGGCACCGTCCGAATGACACGTGGCCAGAGCCTTCCGGTGTCGGCGTTTGAGCCCGACCCGGAATCACCCCCCGAGGCCGCCACCGCGGCGTCGGAACAGATGGAGGGATTCGTGAGCGGTTACGATATGCCGGATTCGATGCGGCGCCCCGCTTACGCGCGGCGTGATCGCGAAGAGCCCCTGGGCGGCCCGCCTGCCCATCCGAGCGCCGCCGAGCCGGTGGCCCCGCCGCACGCGGCGGGTGCCGTGGAAGGCTCCCTGTCGCAGGAAACCCTCGACCGTCTCGCCGAGATGGTCGTGCGGAAGATCTCCGACCGGGTGGTGCGCGAGATCGCCTGGGAGGTGATCCCGGGTGTCGCCGAGTCCGTCGTGCGGCAGCGCATCAAGGAGCTCGAGGAGAAGGAGCGCTAGGAGCCTGTCCGAACTCGACAAGGTTTACGAGCCCCGGCGATTCGAGACCCGCTGGTACGAGCACTGGCAGCGTCTCGGGGTCTTCACCGCCTCGCCCGGATCCGGCCGTCCCCCGTTCGTCATGGTCATCCCTCCCCCCAACGTGACCGGGCGGCTGCACATGGGGCATGCCCTCAACAACACGCTCCAGGACATCCTGGCGCGCTGGCGCCGGATGAGCGGCGACGACGTGCTCTGGGTGCCGGGGACGGACCACGCCGGCATCGCCACCCAGATGGTGGTCGATCGCGAGCTGCGGAAGGAGGGGACGAGCCGCGAGGCGCTGGGCCGCGAGGCCTTCGTGGAGCGGGTCTGGAGGTGGAAGGAGGAGTACGGCGGGGCCATCATCGCGCAGCTCAAGACCCTTGGCTGCTCCTGCGACTGGACCCGGGAACGGTTCACCCTCGAGCCGGCGCTTTCAATGGCGGTGCGCGAGGCATTCGTGCGCCTGCACGAGCAGGGGCTCATCTACCGCGACACCTTCATCGTCAACTGGTGCCCGAGCTGCCGCACCGCCATCTCCGACTTGGAGGTGGTGTCGCAACCGGTCCAGGGGCACCTCTACACCATCAGTTACCCGCTCGCGGACGGCAGCGGCGCGCTCCGCGTCGCGACCACCCGCCCGGAAACGATGCTGGGGGACACAGGCGTCGCTGTGCACCCGGAGGACGAACGCTTCCGCGCCCTGATCGGCCGCCAGGTCATCCTCCCGCTCGTGGGAAGGAAGATCCCGATTGTCGCCGACACCTTCGTGGAGCGGGAGTTCGGGACCGGCGCCGTGAAGGTGACTCCGG
>JAYUCR010000461.1:0-3001 GCA_043740165.1 Acidobacteriota bacterium
GTGCCCGGCCGGTACCAGTGTGCGGAGACGACCAGGACCGCCCGGGGCCGCGGGATCGCCTTGCCGATCGCCGCCCAGGCTTCCGTGTACCGATTGCGCTGCAGCGCGTTCATCGGGTTGCCATGTCCGATGAATAGCGCCGGCATCCGGCCGCCGCTCACGACAACATCCACGTCACGGCGGCCTCGACATGAATCCGGGTGGTGTCGAGGAGCGGGATCCCCCGGTAGGTGTCCTCGCGCAGGATGAGAGGCAGCTCCGTCCCGCCCAGGATCAATCCCTCGATCCCCTCCCGATCGATGAGCCGATCGACGATCGCCAGCAGGTCGGCCCGCGTCTCCTGCAGGAAGACACCGTTGATCAGCTCTCCCATGTACTTCTCGTGGATGTAAATCCCGTCGTCCAGGTCGGGGACGACGATGGCGATCCCCTCGGTGGCGAACAGATCGGGATAGAACCGCCCCTGCATCGTGAAGCGGGTGCCGAACAGGCCGACGCGCTTCAACTGCAGCGCCTTCGCGGCGTCGCAGGTCGTCCGCACGATGCTCAGCAGCGGAATCGGCGACTGGCGCTGCAGGTCGTCGAACACGATGTGCGGCGTGTTGGCCGCCAGCAACCCGAAATCGGCCCCGGCGTGGTGCAGCCGGCGGACCTCCTCCAGCAGGAAGGCGGTCGCCTCCAGCAGTGCGTTGGTCGTCATCATCCCCACCAGCCGGTTCAGGTCGATGCTGTTGACGAGGAACGACGGGTAGCTCCCGTCCGGCTTGCGCGCGCGGTAGGAGGCGATGACGGCGCGGTAGTACTCAAGGGTCGATTCGGGCCCGATCCCGCCGATGATTCCGAGCGTCCTCATGGCACCGCCAGTTCATTTCTTGGGAAAGATGAACACCAGCTGAGCGCGAATCCCCCAGGTCGGGCCGTTCTCGGGCGCCTCGGCGTAATACCGGAATCCGAGCCCCATGCTGATCGGCTGCTTGCCCCATTTCGTGACCTGGTTCAACTGCGCGATCACCGGGATCGTCCACTGATCGCCTTTCCAATCGTAGGACGTTTCGGACGAAATCGCCCACGAGAAGCCGCCGGGGTAGTTGTAGGTGACGAACGGCTGCACGTACGACTGGCTGATATCGGCGCGATCGTCGTGACCCGCGACCGACGAGATGTGATTGACCAGGGCGCCGACAGTCCAGGGCCCCTTCTGCCGCAGCACCAGCCCGCTCGGCCCGATGCCCCATTTCTCGGCGCCGATCAGATCGTCGGTCGCGGTCGGCAGGAGGAACACCGGCCCCACACCCCAGATGAGCCCTCCCGACGTCGGCGCCTTGGGCGAAAAGAAAAAGGTCGGCGTCAGGTCGCCGAGACCGAAGACCTTCGTGTCGGTGTCGGGGAAGCCGTCCAGGAAGACGAGCGGTGCGATGACACGGGTGATGAGGTTCCAGTCTTTGCTGATCGACGTCGGGATCACCGGCTGGACATTGGTGATCACGCGCTCGCCGCCATCGGTCGGACCCAGATTCATGTCCGCGTTGGCCTGGAACGGCACGCTGATGAGCGACGCCACCGGGTTGGCGAGCTTCTTGGCGAGATCGTCGGCATCGGAGGCCATCGCCGGCGCGAGAACCAGACAGGCCAGGGTCACGCCCAGGACAAACACCTTCCACCGCAGCATCAGGACCGACACGATGAGGCCTCCTCCGAGTTGTTCGTGCGAGATAACGCAGAGACTAACACTGCGCGTCATGGCGAGGAAGTGGCGGCATCAAATTTCACCTCGACGGTCTGGTACACCTCGAGCGCGTCACCGTTCATTTCCGCCGGCTCGTACCGCCACCTCTTGACCGCTATCAATGCCGCCCCCTCGAATCCTATTTCTGCGTGCGTGCATTTCAGGATCCGTGGGTTTTTCACGCGCCCACGCCGGTCGATCACGAATTGGACGAAGACGCTCGCCTCCTTGATCCCCTGGCGCAGCGCCGGCTCGGGATAATCCGGCCGCACTTTGTGGATGAGCCGCGGGTAACGCAGTCGCACGATCGGATGCTCTTCAGGCTGCTGCGCCGCAGGGCAGGCAGTGCTCCCGGCGTTGGCCTTCAGCCCCATACCCGCCACGAGGAAGACCATGCCGAAGAGTGCCCGCCTTCGCATCAGATCACTTCCGCCGCCCAACGCCCTGAACGTAGTTCTTGAACTCTGTCGCTCCCGGTGGGGCCACATCGAACGCGATCGCCACCGTCCGATCGGGGTTGAGCCGGTAGGTCAATCGGAAACGCGGACCCCCGGAGCTCGCGTCGCTCAGGAAGATTGCGCCTTTCGGCTCGGCGCTTGCGGTGACGGTATAGCGGATGACGTGCCCTTCGTTGTCGGCGTAGGTGGCCCCGAAGCCGCCGTTCGCCTCGATGTGGATCAGCATGATGTCGGTGTGTTTCCCGCTGGATGAGATCGACTCGTTGCGACGGAGCATCGCGTGCCCCTCCGCGACCGACTCGAAGCTGAAGCGGCCGGTCGAGGATCCCGGAGAGCCTCCTCCGTCCGCTTCCCAATGTCCGACGAGAAACGCGAGTGGGGCCCATTCGGTGGCCAGCGCCGCCGGGGCGGTGGCCGGGGTGGCCACGGGCGAGGCCGGAGGCGAGGCGGCCAGACCGGTTACCCCCGCGACGATGAGAGTGAGCGCCGCGAGGCCGTGCCGGAACCAACACAAAGGGATCATCGAAATGCCTCCAACGCCCCGCGCGTCATGCGCGGCTTACTCCCTGAAAATGAAAGGCACCGCCATCAGCATCGCTCCGACGATCACGAGCAGGACGGTGCTCGACACGAAATACGGGAAGATCATCAGCCCGAACCCGCACAGCAGGGGAGGAATCGCCTGCTGCCTCTTGCCGTAGATGAAATACCCGCTCCCGACGATGCCGAAGAGGACATCCCAGATGATCGAAGCGGTGCTGCCCATGATCCAGCCTCAGCGCGCCGCGAGCGCGTGCCGCTCCACGCGCCCTTCGAT
>JAYUCR010000462.1:0-7299 GCA_043740165.1 Acidobacteriota bacterium
ACGTCAACGTCGTCTTCCCGTGGTCCACGTGACCGATCGTCCCCACGTTCACGTGCGGCTTCGTCCTTTGATACTTCTCCTTGCCCATCTCAATCCTCCGGCGGCCGCAGGCGCCGCGCCCCGGGCGGCGCCACCGCCCCGATGCTGTGTGAGGCCGTCAATGCCTTCGGTTGCCTTCGAAGCCTGTCCCTCACCCGCGGTTGCGACGTGTCGTCCGCGAGGTGGAGCCCACGACCGGGATCGAACCGGTGACCCCCTCCTTACCAAGGAGGTGCTCTACCACTGAGCCACGTGGGCATCTCTCGCGGCGCTGGAGCGGGAAACGGGATTCGAACCCGCGACCCTCAGCTTGGAAGGCTGATGCTCTACCCCTGAGCTACTCCCGCGCCACGCGAGACGGCCGCGACGCGGCAACCGACGCCACCGCATCACGGCCGAATTCAATTTTTCCTGTCCTCCGGTGGTGGGGAGAGGAGGATTCGAACCTCCGAAGCCATAGGCGACAGATTTACAGTCTGTTCCCTTTGACCACTCGGGAATCTCCCCGAACAACACCAACACCCTGCGCCGCGCCAACCTGCTTGGGACGCCTCGCCCCGCAGGCGTGGAGCTGGCGAAGGGATTTGAACCCCCGACCGGCTGATTACAAATCAGCTGCTCTACCCCTGAGCTACGCCAGCCTGGAAAGCGGGCAAGGCTATCACACGATCTCTTTTCGCTGCAAGACCTTCGTGAGCTCATTCTGGCGCGGGGGTTGCACGCTGCCGGACCACTTCGAACAGAGCCACCCCGGCCGCCACCGCCAGGTTGAGCGACTCGACCCCCGGCCCGAGCGGGATCGCCAGGACCGCATCGCACATCTCGCGCGTCAGCCTCCGGAGCCCCTTCCCCTCCCCGCCCAGCACCAGGGCCACCGGTTCCCGAAGGTCGAATCCGCTCCAGAGGGAGTCCCCTTCGGGGTCGAGGCCGATCACCCAGATCCCCTCTTTCTTCAGCCGGCGGAGAAACGCCGCCACGTTGCCGACCCGGGCCACCGGGAGCCGCAGGGCGGTTCCGGCCGAGGCCTTGACCGCCACCGGGGTCAACCCGGCCGACCGGTGCTCCGGAAGGAAGACCCCGGCGGCCCCGGCAGCGGCCGCCGCCCGAATCACCGCCCCCAGATTGCGCGGGTCCTCTACGGAGTCGAGGACCACCAGGAATGCCGGCGCCTGAGCCGCCGCCAGCAACGCATCGGGATCGGCGTACGACTCCCCGGCGAGGAGGGCGATGACTCCCTGGTGGACGGCTTCCTTACCGGCCAGCCGATCGAGGGCTTTCCCCGGCTGGCGCTCCACCGCCACGCCGGCCCCCTTTGCCGCCTGCAGGACACGCTCCAGGCGCGCGTCATTCCGGCCCTCCGCCGCCACCACCCGCGCGATTCGGGACGGGCTCGCCTGGAGCGCCTCCAGAACGGCATGCATGCCGTGGATCCATTGACTCACGCTTGCGCCTCGCGGGTGGCGGCCAGGAGGGCGGCGGCCCTCCCGGCGCACGAGACCACCGGCTTGGGCAGCGCCAGGCGGCTCCCCGCGTCGATGACCGGGACGATGCGGACCAGCTCCGGTCCGGTGCCGCGCCCGGTCAGGCCGATCCGGATCGGGTGAAACAGGTCGCGCCCCTTGGCACCGGTCGCGCGACGCACCTCGGCCGCCAGGGCGGAAAAACGCTGCGCGGTGATCGGCTCGGAGCCGGCCTGCGCCAGCATCGTTTCAATCACCAGTCGGGCGCGCGCATCGGCGAGGGTGGCCCGAACCTCCTCCTCCGCGAGCGACGCTTCGGGCGTGAAGTCGAAGACCAGGGTCGCCTCCCCCGGCAGGTCGCCGAGCCGCACCAGCCGCTCCGACCAGGCGGCGGTCAGCTGCGACACCCACTCGACAACGTCGGCGGTCGCCGGATCCTGTATTTTCCCCGCCCGCGCCAGGTGCTCCAGGGCGAGCGGGGTCAGATGCTCCGGCGACGTGCGGGCGATGTGGCGCATGGAGAGGGCGTCCAGCTTCTGAGGGTCGAAGACGGCCGGAGCCTTCGAGACGCGGCGGAGATCGAATTGCCGGAGCAGCTCCTCGCGGGTGAGGAAGTCGGCGCCTCCCGGAGGCGACCATCCCAGGAGCGCCAGGTGGTTGAGCAGGGCGTCGGGCGGATAGCCCTGGGCGCGGAAATGCTGTACCGACGCCGCCCCCTCCCGCTTGCTGAGGGGCGCTCCGCCCGGCGCCACGATCAACGGCAGGTGCGCGAATTGCGGGATCGTGGCCGCCCCGAGGGCGCGGTAGATCAGCACCTGGCGCGGGGTGTTCGACAGATGATCGTCCCCCCGGATCACGTCGGTGATCCGCATCATCAAATCGTCGACCACGACGGCGAAGTTGTAGGCCGGGGTCCCGTCCTGGCGCAGGAGGACGAAATCGCCGATCTGCGCTATCGGGAAGCGGATCGATCCGCGCACCAGGTCCTCGAAGACCACCGCGTCGTCATTCGCCGCCGCCGCCTTGACGTCGAACCGCACGGCGCATGGCTCACCCTTGGCTCGACGGTCCGCCGCCGCGACCGGGTCGAGTCCGCGGCAGCGCCCCGAGTAGACCGACACGCTCCCGGCGGCGCGCTGCGCCTGGCGCTCCTCCTCGAGAAGGGCGACGGTGCAGAAGCAGGGGTAAGCCAGGCGCCTGTCGAGCAGTGTCCGGGCGCTGCCGCGATAAATCTCCAGCCGCTCCGACTGGCGGTAGGGCCCCAGGAGCCCCTCCGCGTCGATCCCCTCGTCCCATCCCAGCCCGAGCCAGCGCAGGTCGTCGAGGATCTGCGTTTCGTAGGCCACCGTGGAACGAGCGGTGTCGGTGTCCTCGATGCGCAGCACGAAGGTGCCCCCCAGCGAGCGGGCATGCAGCCAGTTGAACAGGGCCGTGCGCGCGTTCCCCACGTGCAGCGCTCCCGTGGGGGAAGGGGCGAACCGCACTCGCGGCGCGGCGCCGGCGCTCACCGCCGGACCCCCCCGGTGGCCGGGGCGCGCACGAGCAGCACGATCGCCTGGGCGGCCATCCCCTCGCGCCGGCCGATCGCCCCAAGCCCTTCGCCGCGCTTCGCCTTGATCGACACGACGGCGGGATCGCACCCGAGGGCCCGGGCGAGAGCGCGGCGCATGGCCCGAAGGTGCGGCCGGAGTCGGGGTGCTTCGGCCGCGATGACCGTGTCGAGATTGCCGATCCGGTAGCCGCGAAGCCTGGCGTCGCGCATCACCTGGCGCAGGAAGACGAGACTGCTCTTGCCGCGGTGCGCCGGATCGGTGTCGGGAAAGCGGATCCCCATGTCCTCCAGCCCGAGAGCGCCCAGGACGGCGTCACAGACCGCGTGCGCCAGCACGTCGGCGTCGCTGTGTCCGCGCAGCCCCGGAGTGCGCCGCAGGCGGACTCCACCCAGGGTCAGGCGCCGGCGGTCGTCGAACGGATGGATGTCGAACCCGAGGCCGACTCGGAACGGCAGCGGATCGGGAACGCGCGCGCGACGACGCTTCTCAGCCATTCGAGTCCTCCGGCTCGCGTTGGCCGACTCGGAGCGGATCCCCGGCGCCGAGCAGGACCCGGGCGAGCTCCAGGTCGCCGGGGGCCGTGATCTTGATGTTGCGCGGATCGCCGGGCACGACCACGACGCCGTGACCCAGCCGCTCCACCAGGGCGGCGTCGTCGGTCCCCGCGACGCCATTCCGCTCCGCCTCCGCGTGCGCCCGGCGCAGCAGGTCGGCGCGGAAGCCCTGGGGTGTCTGCGCCAGGACCAGGTCGTCGCGCGGCACCGTCCCGATCAGGCGGCCGTGGCCGTCGACGCGCTTCACGGTGTCCGGGATCGGGATCGCCGGGACGGCGGCGCCGTGCTCGGCGGCGGCCGCGATCACGGCATCGATCACCGTCCGGGAAACCAGGGGACGCGCGGCGTCGTGAACCAGGATCAGATCGACCTCTCCCAGCGCCGCGAGCGCCAGGCGGACCGAGTCCTGCCGCTCCGGTCCGCCGCGCACCAGGCGGACGCGGGCGCCGAGCGGCGGCAGGAGTCCCGCCGCCACGGACGGATCGGGAACCGCGGCCACCACCGGGCCGATCCCGGGATGAGCGAGGAAGGCCGCCATGGAGCGCGTCAGGAGGGTCACTCCTTCGAGCTCCAGAAAGGCCTTGGGGCGCCGCGCGCCGAGGCGCGTCCCGACGCCGGAAGCCGCGATGATCACACCGATCGTCAAGGGCGGGTCAGATCTTGAGGATCTCTTCTTCCTTGTGCTTCGCCAGATCGTCGATCATCTTGATGTGCTGATCGGTGAGCTTCTGCACCTGCTCGAGGCCACGCTTTTCTTCGTCTTCGGAGATCGTCTTGTCCTTGAGCAGCTTCTTGAAGGACTCGTTCCCCTCGCGCCTCTCCAGCCGGATCGCCGTCCGCCCGACCTCGCTGATCTCGTGCACCTTCTTCGCCAGCTGGCGGCGCCGCTCCTCGGTGAGCGCCGGGATCGGGATGCGCACCACCTTGCCGTCGTTGGAAGGGTTCAGCCCGAGCGTCGAGGCCCGGATCGACTTCTCGATGGCGCCGATGAGCGAGACGTCCCAGGGCTGCGCCACGATCATCGTCGGCTCGGGGATGGTCAGGGTGCAGACCTGCTGCAGCGGCGTGGGGGTGCCGTAGTACTCCACGGTGACCCCCTCCAGCATGGAGAGAGAGGCGCGGCCGGTGCGCACCGCCGTCAGATCCTTGCGGGTGTGCTCGACCGTGTCGTGCATCTTCTTCCGGGCGTTTTCAATGATCGCGTTGGCCGGCATCGCTCACTCCTTCACGATCGTGCCGATCGGCTCGCCCGTCGCGGCCCGCCGGATGTTCCCGGGCGTGGCGAGACTGAACACGA
The DNA here is from genome assembly GCA_043740165.1 of Acidobacteriota bacterium. GTDB lineage: Bacteria > Acidobacteriota > Polarisedimenticolia > Gp22-AA2 > Gp22-AA2 > JAYUCR01. The sequence continues at coordinate 4,904 of JAYUCR010000462.1, forward strand.
CGATCGGCATGCGGTTTTCCCTGCACAGCGAGATGGCGGTGGCATCCATGACGCGCAGGTCCTTCTCCAGGACCTGTTGATAGGTGACCGTCGTGAACCGTTGCGCCCCCTTGTCCTTGCGCGGATCGGCGGAATAGACGCCGTCGACCTGCGTGGCCTTGAGGAGCACCTCGGCCTTGACCTCCATGGCGCGCAGCGCCGCGGCGGTGTCGGTGGTGAAGTACGGATTGCCGGTGCCCGCGGCGATGATGACGATGCGCCCCTTCTCCAGGTGCCGCATGGCGCGACGGCGGATGTACGGCTCGGCCACCTCGCGGATCTCGAGAGCCGACAGGACACGGGTGGAGGCGCCCTGCTTCTCGAGGGCGTCCTGCACGGCCAGGGAGTTGATCACCGTGGCCAGCATCCCCATGTGATCCGCCGTCACCCGATCGACGCCCTCGGTGGAAGCGGCGACGCCGCGGTACAGGTTGCCGCCGCCGATCACCATCGCCACCTGGATTCCCATGTTGAGGAGCTCGCGCACCTCGCCGGCGATGCGGCGGACGACCTCCGGGTCGAGGCCGTAGGGGCGCGTTCCCATGAGCGCCTCGCCGGAAAGCTTCAACAAGATGCGCCGGTAGCGCCCCCCCGTGAAGGCGGCGGCCTCCGGGCCGCCGGGGGACTTACTCGGCCTTGGCTTCGGCCGACGCGTCACGTCCCTCTCCCTGGCCGAGCACGAAGCGCACGAAGCGGCGCACCCGAATGTTCTCCCCGGTCTTGGCGACGACGGCGTGCAGGACGTCGCGCACCGAGAGGTTCGGGTCGCGCACGAACGCCTGCTCCAGGAGGCAGAACTCCTGGTAGAACTTCTCCATCTTCCCGCTGACGATTTTCTCGATGACGGGTTCGGGCTTGCCGGTGGCCTTCGCCTGCTGGCGGTAGATCTCGCGCTCTTCCGCGAGGACCTTCTCGGTGACCTCTTCGCGTTCCACGAACCGCGGATCCGAGGCGGCGATGTGCATCGCCAGATCCTTCACCAGGGACTGGAAATCGGCGGTGCGGGCGACGAAATCGGTCTCGCAGTTCACCTCGATGAGCACGCCGATTCGTCCGCCACCGTGGATGTACGATCCGACGACACCCTCGCTGGTCGCCTTGGAGGAGCGCTTGGCGGCGGTCGCCTGCCCGCGCTGGCGCAGGATCTTGTGCGCCCCGTCCAGATCGCCCTTCGATTCGACCAGGGCGGCCTTGCATTCCATCATCGGGGCGCCGCTGCGCTCCCGCAGTTCCTTCACCTGAGACGCGTTGATATCCATCCGTCCTCCACCACGATCATGAGGGTCGAAAAGCGGTCCGGGGCCGGGGACCGCGCGGAGGGGGTCGCTACTCGCCGACGCTCGGAACGTCGACCGGGGCCGCCTCGCCCCCCGCTCCCTCGGCCTCGACGGCGGTCTCGGCGCCCGCGGCCGTGACGTCCACCAGCGCCGTCGCCTCACCAGGCCCGCGTCCCGCCGGCTTTCTCCGCGCCGCCGTGCGGGCGGCGGCGGTGGCGGCGGGACGGCGTGGCGCCACGCGCGAGGCGTCGTCGCCGAGCGGCGACATCCCGCTGCTGCCTGCCCCGGAGGCGGCCACCAGCGACTCCTCCGAGGACTCCTCGGCGAGCCGCTTCTCGTGCAGGCTGCGGCCTTCGATGATCGTGTCGGCGATGCGCCCGGTGAACAGCTTGATGGCGCGAATGGCATCGTCGTTCCCCGGTATCGGGAAGTCGATGTCGTCGGGATCGCAGTTGGTGTCGACGACGCCGACAACCGGAATACCCAGCTTGCGGGCTTCCAGGACGGCGATGTGCTCCTTCTTCGGATCGATCACGAAGAGCGCGTCGGGGAGGCGATCGAGGGCGCGGATCCCGGAGAGCACCTTGGCGAGCTTCACCTGCTCCTTGCCGAGCTGCAGCATTTCCTTCTTGGTGTACTTCCCCTCGACCGGATTCTCGATGAAGTTCTCCAGCCACCGGAGCCGCTCGATGCGCTTCTTGATGGTGCGGAAGTTGGTGAGGGTGCCGCCCAGCCAGCGCTGGTTGACGAACGGCATCCCGGATCGGACCGCTTCTTCGGCCACGACCTCCTGGGCCTGCCGCTTGGTGCCGACGAACAGGACGGTGCGGCCTTCCGAGGCGATGCGGCTGACGTAATCGAGCGCCTCCCGGAAGCGCGCGGCGGTCTTCTGGAGATTGATGATGTAGATGCCATCGCGCTGACCGAAGATGAACTCGCGCATCTTGGGGTTCCAGCGCTTCGTCTGGTGTCCGAAGTGAACACCCGCCTCCAGGAGCTCCTTGACCGTGACCGCCGCCAAATCACCCTCCTTGTGCCGGCACCACTGGGGGCCGGGCCGTCGAAAAGATCACCGCTTCG
>JAYUCR010000463.1:0-7298 GCA_043740165.1 Acidobacteriota bacterium
GCTTTTCGGGTTGGTGCGCGTCGCTCCCTCGAGCCACTCGCGCGCCTGCGCCAGGTCACCGCGCACGATCAGCACCTCGCCCAGGCGCACCATCGGGCCGGTCTCCTCGCGGTTGATGGCGTGCGCCTGTCGGAACTGCTCCTCCGCCGCCGCGAGGTCGAACGGCGTCGCCGGATCGGGCGAGGCCATCAGGGCGCCGAGCGCCAGGTGGCCGCGGGCGCTCGACCGGTTCAGAGCCACCAGCCGCTGAAACGCCTGGCGCGCTCCGTCGTAGTCGCCCGTCTCCTGCAGGCTCTGTCCGAGGTAGTAGATCGAGTCTTCGTGCTCCGGGTTGATGGCGAGAGCCTCCCTGTAGAGACGGGCCGCACCAACGAAGTCTCCCGCTCGCCGAACGGAGGTCGCCTCGTTGAACGCCTGCCAGAACCGGAGAACCGAAGCCTTGCGGTCCGCCTCGTTCGCCGCGGCAGGCACGGAGGGAGTCGCCTCCGCCCGCACCTCGGGCTCCTGTCCCTCCACCAGTCGGACCGCCGAGCGGGGGGCGAGGCCCCGGAATGTCTGTTTTGCCCCGCTCGGCCAGATCACTTCGAGGAGATCGATCGTCCGCGCGTCGCCGACGCCGAACATCACCTCTCCCGGGGGCGACTGGCTGAGATAGGAGGGGCCGCTTCCTATCTCGCGCACCTGCGTCAGCGCCCCGGCCGTGACCTTGACGAGCGCGCCGGTCGCGAAGCTCGACGTGACGTGGCGCGTCGCATGGCGCGCGGCGCCGTGCGCGGTGGCCGGTCCGCGCAGCACGACGCGCAGCCAGCCCTGCGCGTTCTCCCCGTCGTTGCGCAGCAGGCGGGCCGGGCCGCCGTTCACCACCATCGCGACGTCGACGTCGCCGTCCGCGTCGTAGTCGGCGAAGGCGGCGCCGCGGCCGACGTTCTCCACCGCGAACGGGCCCCCGCTCGCCGCACCCACCTCGTAGAAGCCTTTGCCCTTCCCAGCGTTCCAGAAGAGCTGGTTCGTCATCGGCACGAGCCGCGACGGATCGTCCTCGCGCTGGAAGGTGCTGCCGTTCACGACGAAGAGATCGAGCCGGCCGTCGTTGTCGTAATCGATGAACCCGGTCCCCCAGCCGACGAAGTCGAGAGCGATCTGGCCGAGGCCGTTCAGGTCGGCGCCGTCGACGAAGTGCATCGGCTCGGAGGGAGTGGCCACGAGGGTCCCCTGCTGGTTTTCGTACAGGGCGTTCTCCTGGGCGATCCAGTGGGTGACGAAGATGTCGAGATCGCCGTCGTTCTCCCAGTCACCGATGGCGAGCCCCATCGCCCCGCGGTAGTCGGCCACCCAGGCCGCGTGGCTCACGTCCTGAAAGGTCCCGTCGCCGCGGTTGCGGAACATGGCGTTGTCCGAGATGTCGTTGGCCACATAGAGATCGGGCCAGCCGTCGGCGTCGAAATCGGCCCACGCGGCGGAAAGCGAGCGGCCGGTCGGGTTGTCGACCCGCGCGGCCCGGCCCACCTCGCGGAACTTCCCGCCGTCGTTGCGGAACAGGAGATTGCGCTCCGGCGGAAAGGTCGACGGGTTCAGGGTGTAGGGCACCACGGCGCGGTACTGCTGGGAGGTCTGCCCGGCGAGTGCGGCGTCATAGCGGTACCGGACGTAGCCGCAGACGTACAGGTCGAGGTCGCCGTCACGGTCATAGTCGGCCCACGACGCCCCGGTCCAGAACCCCTCCGGCGCGCCGACGCCGGCGTGGGCCGTGACGTCCTTGAAGGTGCCGTCACCCTCGTTGTGGAAGAGGAGATTCGTGCCGTAGCGGCTGACGAAGAGATCGAGCCGGCCGTCGCCGTCGTAATCGCCCCAGGCGGCCCCCATGCCGGTGCCCCGCACCGCGAGCCCGGCGGCCTCCGTCACGTCGGTGAAAGTGCCGTGCCCGTCGTTACGATAGAGCGCGGCATGCGCCGGGGACGCGGCGGCGGATTCGGGGCTGTCGGTCAGCGGACCGGACTCGTTGACCAGGAAAAGATCGGGATCGCCGTCGCCATCGAAATCGCCCCAGGCGACGCCCGAGCCCATGTCCTCCGGAAGCTGGGACGAGCGCTGGCCGTGAAAATGAGCGAAGCGGATGCCGGCTTCCTCCGCCGCGTCGGTGAACCGGGCGCGCGCGGCGCCCTCGGGAAGGGAGCGCGTCAGCGAGCGGGTGATCTCATCGCTCGTGGCCGCCTCGGCGCCGGGGGTATAGGGGGCCGTCCGGGCGCGCAGCAGCAGCACCCCCGCCGCGAGCAGGGCAAAGCTTGCGCCGCCCACCACGAGGGAGAAGCGCGCCCGCCGGCGATGGCCCGCGGGACGGATCACCGCGCCGCGATCCGTTCCAGCAGGCGGATGTCCGCGTCGGCATGCGCCATCTCCGTCGACGGCGCGGTCAGCCCCGAGTTTTCGCCGAACATGAAGTTCAGCAGGTACTGATCGATCTTCCGGTACATCAGCCGCGCCGAGACGTGCAGCACTCCCGCGGCGCGCGGCGCGGGGAAGGTGAAGGAGCGCCCGCCTTCCGCCGGCCGGTCGGTCGGCATGACGGTGCCCGGGCAGCGGAACGAGTACTCGGCGGTGTCGGAAAATCCGGGGAAGAGCGAGCGGCGATAGCGCACCCCCACCATCTCCCAGAGGTTGTGCCGGTCGATCAGGTTGCCGTACTGGTCGACCGGCTCCGCCTTGAACATGAAGGTGCCTGGCTGGATGAAATGACGCGCATCCACCGTACCGGAGGCGAACACCACCTTCCCGGACGGGTCGGTCACCTTGATCTCCACCCACGCCTGGATGATGTCGAGAGGGCCGGTGGGGAAATCATGGCCGACCTTGTTGGAGGTGAGCACCGCCTTGATGTCGATCGGATCGCCGGGGGCTATTCCCTGAGGTACCTGCAGCTCGATGGCGACGGCCGGGCCGCGGGCCCACTTGTCGGCGATCTCCGGGATCTCGTACTCCCCTCGCAGCCACTTTCCGGTCAGCTCGATCTGCCGATCCGCCCCCGGGAGCTTGAGCAGCGCCGGCATCACCTGGTTGGCGGCGATGAAACGGTGGCTGCGGTGCTTGCCGTCGGTCGGCGTGCGGTTGTAGTCGGCCGCGTCGCCCGAGGCCGGGTCGGGTGCTGCCCCGTCGTCCGAGGCGATGAGCGGCATGTGGCACTCGCGGCATTCGATCGTCTTGCGCGGGTCGCCGGGGTGGTTCCAGCGGCTCTTGCGCCAGTTGTCGTACTGGTTCTGCAGCTGCACCCAGCCGACGTTGTTGACCTCCTTGTCGATGAACTGCTTGTGGCAGGCGGCGCAGTACTCCGAGGTCTTGTAGACCCGCTTGCTCAGGTCGGCGACGTGCTGCCGCGGATAAGAGCGGATCAGGAAATCGCGCATCAGGCGCGCTGGGCGTCCGTCGCGCATCTCGAACAGGTAGCGCGTCGGCTGCGCCACGATGTAGTTGGCGTTCCCCTCCAGGTCGGTCTTGCGCACCGAGTGGCAAACCAGGCAGGAGACCCCCTCGTTGTACCCCGCGAGGGAGGTGAGGTGCTCGTTGAAGATGTTCTTGGCGCCCGAGAAAAGCGAGATGGGATCGTGGCAGCCGCCGCAGTAGCGCGTCGACTCCGGCCCGTTCTGCTTCGCCATCTCCGACTGGATCCGCTGGAACCCGGGATCCATCGCAGCCCAGCGGTGCGCGCTGACGCTCCACTCGGCGGCGATTTCCGCGTGGCAGCCGGCCGTGCCGCACGACTCCGAGCCGGAGAGCGAGCGCGGATCGTAGGCCCCTCCGCTGACCGTGCGCGCCAGGCTGGGGGCGAAGGGGCGATCGCTCCCGTACTTGTACGAGTAGTCGGCGGGGAACCGGTTGTCCAGACGATCGCCGGAGCCGACCGCCCAGAGGAGGCCGACCACGCCACAGGCCGCCGCCACGAGCATGGTCGTCCTGATGAGAGCGTGGCGCTGGGCGCGCCTGAGCCCGGCCGCCTCCGGACGGGGGCCGAGCGCGCGGTCGCGCACCAGGATCACGACGACGTGCGGGAGCGTGAAGGCGATCAGCGCGAAGGTCGAGAGGACGTGCGTCATGTCCCACGCGTAGGAGATGCGGCTGCCGAACAGGCTTTGCACCGTCAGCACGACACCCGAGACGACGGCGACGAGGGTCGCCGCCGAGGCCAGGTAGCCCATCACCTTGATGGCGGTACGCGGCCGGTTCCAGTAGACCGCCAGGTGGCGCACCTGGTAGATCAGCGCCGGCACGAGGGCCAGGAGCCCGGCCGCCGTGTGCACGACGACCATCCACTGGTTCGGGACCGAGAAAGGCAGGAGATAGATCGACAGGCCGCTCGCCGTTTCGAACACGAGCCACGCCATGGTGAAGGCCGCGAGGCGGCGGCTCCATTCCGACTCGCGCGCCGCGATCCCCGCCGGCCCTGCCGGTGGAACGGCGCCCTCCTGCACCCCGTTGGCCATGCGAGCTCCTCCCCGGAATAGGTGAGATGAATCCGGAGCAATATGGACGGAGAACGGGGTGCCGACAATGACCCGTCCGGGTGGTCTTTCTCACCCGATCGAGGGAGGAGCGGAGCGCAGCCCCTGCGCGCGCTCGAACGGCCTCTTACATGGCGGGAGGGCGAATGCCGTGCGACAGGGCGTAGGCGACGGCCTGGGACCGGCTGGAGACCTTGATCTTCGCGTACAGGTGCTTCAGGTGCGACCCGACGGTGTTGACGCTCACCTGGACCCGCGCCGCGATCGCCGCGTTGCTCAGGCCGGCGGCCAGGAGCTCCAGCACCTGCCGCTCGCGGGCGGTCAGGGAGGCGATCGGCTCCGACGGCTCATCGCCGCCCGCCATCTCCACCAGGCGCCGCGCGACACTGTCCGAGAGCTCGATATGGATCTTCTTCTCGCGCGTGACGTCGCGCAGCAGGAGCGCCCGGCCGATCGGCGCTCCCGCGGCCGAGATGCAGACGGAAGCGGTGGCCCGGATGGCGATGTTGGGAGTGAGGGTGAGGTCGGCGGTCACCGGATCGGTCTCTCCCGCCGCCGAGTCCCAGAACGAAAGCAGGCCCGCGTGCCGCAGCACCGCTGGCAGACGCGATCCGAGGACGCGCCCGGCGGTCAGGTTCAGCAGCCCGGCGGCGCGGCGGTTCACGTGGAAGATCCGCCCCGCCGGATCGACCAGGACCAGCCCGTCGGCCAGCCCCTGGATGGCGCCGTAGAGCAGGCACTCTCCACACTTGTTTTCGAGCCCGAGCGGAATCGTCAAGCGGCCCCCTCGCCTGCCGGTGTCGGGGCCAACCTATCACTCCGCGGGGTCCGGCGACAATTCAATCGACGATCCGGAACTGGACCCTCTGCTCCCGCAGGAATTCCTCCGCGAGCGGACCCTGGAGGTAGGCGAGGGTCGACAGGGTGCCGGCCTCCACGCAGGTCGAAGCGACGACGGTCACCGATCGCGGCGCGTCCTCGACCGGCCAGCCGGTCCTGGGATTGAGGATGTAGACCAGACCGGTCACGTCGATCGTGTTGGTCGGGGTCGGCTCCGCCCCCTGAGCCACGCGCGACGTTCCGGTCGCTAGCAGTATGCAGGCCGCCGCTTTCAGCTTTCCACGGACCAATTGCCTGGCGTCCGGCGTCAGTTGCACTCGCATCCTCCGCCGGTGATGTCAAGGCTCCGGAGCTCGCAGCGCCCGGAGAGGCCAACCAACACGTTCATGCACCGCCCAGGCAAGGCGGCGTTTCATTGTCAGCGGAACACGATCCTGCTCTAGTCCCTTGGATACATTCAAAAGCTATAGTCCACTCCGAGAACCGCTGTCAGGTTGTCCTGCAGCCCGGCCTCCCTGCCTATCGGGACCAACGCTCCCACCGATATAAGGAAGCCACCCGTCGGATTGAACTTGAGCCCTATTGCCCCTGATAGTAGCGAGAGGTTCTCATTGGTCGGCACGAGTTCTGAGCGGTAGGCTGAACCAATTCCAGCGGGCGTGGTGTACTGGAAAAGTCTCTCTCTCTGTCCGACCCGCTCGGCATCCAGCAACGTTCGCCCCACGATATCTATCACGAAGGTCGCACGCGGGTGGAGCGCGAAGTCAAACCCAACGGTGTAATTGATTTCATCGGATGGGTCGCCGGTCAAGTCAGTTCCTCCGTCCGAGAATGTATAGCCCAGATTGCCATGGGGGCTACACTGGCCGAAGCGTCCAGACGCCACAAGATACAGTTTCGCCTGCGTCGCTCCCGTGCCGAGGAGGTTTTCCGCATCACCGGTTGGCAGGTGAAGATCCAAGGCCCAGGACAGGCCACCCCCCCAGCGCTGCACGAAGTTCTGCTTCGCGCGCAAGATGATGTCCCCGATCCCGGTTGCGGTGTCCCCCTCCACGGAGTCCTGCTGGAGCCCGCCCCCGACAAACTGGTGGACGCCAGCACCGGTTGCGAGCGGCTCGATGGTCATCATGATGCGTGCGTCCAGTTCCGCCCTGATAACCGGGACGACGAGACCAACGTCAAAGTGATTCGTGATTCCGTAGTTGGCGAACAGGAGGGTCGTATCCTGAATCAAGTCCAGCGATAGGTCCGCGCGCATGATGTCGCCCTCGAACGCGGGGACTAGTCTGCCATCGCCGGCCTCGTCCTCGTGCAGGAGATTGAAACCAATCTCGCCGCTGCTCAGGTCGAGACCATCCAGGGAGTCATAACTCGCGTGCATATAGGACATGCCAACGTTCAGCTTCCGCTTGCCCAAGGTTGAAGCGCGCTCCGCGAAGGAGGGCCCGAACGTATCGGTGTTTCGCTCATAGGTACCGAGGTTCGGGTCGAATGAATATGTAAACCCTCCGGACGACGAGCCCAAGGGATAGGTGGCGAACTGGGTCGCGATTCCCGAATTGATTCGCAGCATGACGTCAAAGGCTTCTGATTGTGCGTTGAAATGCGGACTATGACCCGTAGCAGGATCCAGGGGAAGCGAGATACCAGGTGCGAAAAACGCTGGCAGAATCTCTGCCAGTTTTCTATCCCCGGCCAGAGCGAATGCCGGGAATAGCGCCAAGGCGATCACCGATACCCTCAGGGTGGTTTGGATACGCAACATCCGCGTCACCTCCATGCGGGAGCATTGAACTGAAACACCACCTCTTGCTGAGCGAGCACAGCCGACAACATAGCGCAAGACTGGTAGCGAGGTACCCCATCACGCAATGCCAGAAGGACTTATTCCCTGATCGGCTCCGGAACTGGAACTGCCCGAACGCCCCAATGCTCACGGGGGAGCGCAGTCATCTATCCAATTGATAA
>JAYUCR010000464.1:0-2994 GCA_043740165.1 Acidobacteriota bacterium
TCGGCTGAGCTGCGCGACCCTTCAGCCAGCCACAGGGCCGCCGCTCCCAGCGAGAGCGCGCCGACCGCCTGCCGTCGATTCAGGGACATGGTTTCCTCCTTGACCGTGCCGGCGGAAGCCGTGCGGCCTCGACCATCATAGACCGCGGCCGTTGAGGGTAGAATCCGCATTCCGAATCATTCGACCGTCTCAGGGGAGGTCCCATGCTGCGTCGTCGCCTGGCTGTGATCGGGAGCCTGTTCGCTTTGTTCGGCGCGCTCGCCGCGACCGGCGCCGCGGCCGCGCCGAAGTCCTCCGTCGCGAAGCCGGCCGCCTCGAAGTCGGTCGAGACGAAGAGCGGCGCGGCCGGGGATCGGGCGTTGACCGCCGAGGATCTCAAGGGGCTGGCGTTCCGCAGCATCGGCCCGGCGAACATGGGGGGGCGCGTCTCGGCGATAGCTCTGGTCCCCGGAAGCCGCACCTCTTTTTACGTCGGCTTCGGGATCGGCGGCGTCTTCAAGACCGAGAACCTCGGGGTCACCTTCACGCCGGTGTTCGACGCGCAGCCGAATCTTTCCATCGGATCGATCGCCGTCGCCGACGCTCCGGCAGGATGGGCCGGCTGGGCCGTCGAGGAGAAGGCCGGCGCCGGCGCCCCGGCGGGCGCGCCGGAGAAGGATCGCGCCGAGCGCGGCAAGGGGAAGATCGTCTGGGTCGGCACCGGGGAAGGGAACAACCGCAACTCTTCGTCGTGGGGGAACGGCGTTTACCGATCGACCGACGCCGGCCTTACCTTCAAGCACCTCGGCCTGGAGGAGACGCACGACATCCCGCGCCTGGCGGTCGACCCGCGCAACCCGGACGTCTGCTACGTCGCCGCCCTCGGCCACCTGTGGGGGGCGAACCCGGAGCGCGGCGTATTCAAGACCGACGACGGGGGCGCCACCTGGAAGCAGGTGCTGAAGGTGGACGCCGACACCGGCGCGTGCGACGTGGCGATCGACCCCCAGCACCCCGACACCGTTTACGCCGCTCTCTACGCCCGCCGCCGCACCCCGTGGTCCTTCACCGGCAACAGCGACAAGGGTGGAATCTTCCGCTCCGGCGACGGCGGGGCCTCGTGGAAGAAGCTGACGCAGGGGCTGCCGCCGCGCACCGGACGGATTGGCCTGTCGATCTTCCCGAAGAACCCCGGGATTCTCTACGCCACGGTGGAAAGCGACTTCGGCGGCAACGGCCGCGACCCGTTCGACAACTACTCCGGGAGCGGCGGCCTGTTCCGCTCCGAGGACCACGGAGCCACCTGGACACGGAAGAGCGCGCTCAACTTCCGGCCGTTCTACTTCTCCCGCGTTGCCGTCGATCCGGAGGACGACCAGCGGGTCTACATGCCGGGGTGGGACGTGGCGATCTCGGACGACGGCGGGGCCACCTTCCGCCGATCCGGGAGCGAGCGGGTGCACGTCGACTTCCACGCCATCGTGGTGAATCCGCTCGACTCGAGCCAGATCATCGTGGGCAACGACGGCGGCATCTATATCTCGCACGACCGGGCGAAGAGCTGGAACTTCCTCGACACGATCGCCGCCGGCCAGTTCTACCGCATCGCGGTCGACATGTCGGATCCGTACCGCGTGGCCGGAGGGCTCCAGGACAACGGCTCGTGGATGGGACCGTCGGAGACGCTGTTCCAGAGCGAAGGGGAGGGACCGGGCAGCGATCCGCTGGCCGACGGCATCATGAACTCCGACTGGCGGACGATCTTCGGCAGCGACGGCTTCACGGTGCAGTTCGATCCTTCCGACCCCAACGTCGTGTATGCCACCGGGCAGGGGGCCGACATCGCCCGCATCCGTCTCGACAACAACGTCATGAAGGTCATCAAGCCATCGCCGCGTGAGGGGCAGGAGCGGGTCCGCTTCAACTGGAACGCGCCATTCTTCGTCTCGCCGCACGACCCGACGGTGCTCTACCTGGGTGGCAACCAGGTGTTCAAGCTGACCGGGAAGGGCGATCAGTGGTTCTCCGTCAGCCCCGACCTGACGCGCAACGAGCCGGTGAAGACCGCCACCGTCGGATCGGCCGCCGAGACCTACGGCACGGTCGTCTCGCTCGCCGAGTCGCCGCTTGCCAGGGGGATGCTGTGGGCCGGGACCGACGACGGGCGGGTGCAGGTGACGAAGAACGACGGCAAGGAGTGGAGCGACGTCACGCCGAAGGAGGTCGGCGGACTCTACGTGTCACGCATCACCCCGTCGCGCCACGCTGGAGACACCGCCTACATGGCGGTGGACGGCCACCGCAGCGACGTCTTCCGGACGATCCTGCTGATGACCGAGGATGCCGGACGCTCCTGGCGCAGCATCACGGGCGATCTGCCCCCGAACGAGCCGGCGCAGGTGGTGATCGAGACGATCATCAGCCCCCAGGTTCTCTACGCCGGCACCGAGTTCGGCCTCTACGTGACGGTCGATCGCGGCCGGCATTGGGTGCGCCTGAACGGCTCGACGCTGCCGCCGGCGCCGATCGACGACCTGGTGATCCACCCGCGCGAGCGGGATCTGGTGGTCGCGACCCACGGCCGCAGCCTCTACATCTGTGACGACGTCACCCCCCTGGCGCAATTGACCCAGGAGGTCCGCAACCAGAAGCTGGTGCTGTTCGATCCCCTGCCCGGCCGCCCGCGCCTCTACGCCGGCCGCGGGTACGGCGGCGGCGCCGGGATCTTCCGCGCCCCCAACCCGAGCCCCGGCGCCATCCTTAATTACTGGCTGCGGGACGGCAATCCCGACGGTGTCAAGATCACCATCGCCGGTCCTTCGGGCAGTCCGATCCGGGACCTGACCGGTCCCGGCCGTCCCGGTCTCAATCGCGTCGTCTGGGATCTGCAGGCCGACGCCAAGCACCGGATCCCGACCGTCGATGCGCAGCGGCTGGGCCAGACGCAGTTCGTGCCGGACGGGGACTACAAGATCGCCGTCACCCTCGCCGGCGCGGCGCCGGGGACCGTGCCGG